>DASWTR010000047.1:0-14796 GCA_036402035.1 Sphingomicrobium sp. | reverse complement strand
GTCGGCGAGATCCCGCCGACGAGCGCCAGGTTCGTGTCAACGTGACGGCCGCAGGGCGGAAACTTAAGCGGCAGGTGGAAAGCAGCGCCTCCAAGCTCGTCGAGGCGACTGGTCTCGGCGATGACTTTGCCAAGGTCCAGCAGACGATTGCCAACCTTCGCGACAATCTGCTTCGTTCGGCCAGCTCGTAAATTCGCGCTTTTTCGCTATCCGAGCGGAGTTCGAGCCAACCTGATGACCGCTTTGGCTCGATAACGGACGCTAAAGCCGAACGAGCATCTTCCCCGTATTCGCCCCCATAAAAAGGCCCAAGAACGCGTCCAGCGTCTGGTCCAGCCCCTCGACGACCGTGTCGCGCGATTTGACCTGGCCGCTGGCGAGCCAGCCGCCCATGTCGCGGTAGAAATCGCCCATCTTCGACGCGAAATCGAAATAGATGAAGCCCTGCAACCGGATCCGCATGGCGATGATCCGCGCGATATATTTGAGACTGGTCGGCTGGGCATCATTATACACGTCGATCATCCCGCAAATCGCGAAGCGCGCGTCCTTGCGGGCCAGCGCCAGCGCCGCGTCGAGATGGTCGCCGCCGACATTGTCGAAGTAGACGTCGATGCCGTTCGGCGCTGCCTCCGCCAGCTGCTTCACTACGGACCCCGCCTTGTAATCGATCACCGCATCGGCCCCCAGCGAGCGGACGAACTCGCATTTGTCGGCGCCACCGGCCGAGCCGATCACGGTCATGCCCTTAGCCTTGGCGATCTGCACCACCGCCGATCCGACCGCACCCGCTGCGGCGGAAACGAACACGATATCGCCTTCCTTGGCCGCCGCCACGTCGAGCAGCCCGAAATAGGCGGTGCCGCCGGTCAGCCCCAGGTTGCCGAGGAACGCCTGCGGCTCGACTCCGGGGATCGCCGGCAGCTTGTGTAGTGAGGACGCCGGCACCACCGCCTCGTCGCGCCAGCCGGCCATGTGCAGCACCTTGTCGCCTGGCGCAAAGCCGGGATCGCGGCTCTCGACCACCTCGGCAATCGCGCCGCCCTCCAGCGGCGCTTCAAGCGCGAATGGCGGGACATAGCTTTTCACGTCGTTCATCCGGCCGCGCATATAGGGGTCGACCGACAGCCAGCGGTTGGCGACGCGAACCATGCCGTCCGAAAGCTCGGGGAGTTCGACGTCCTTGAGTGCGAAATCCTCCGGTACAGGCATACCCTTAGGCCGCTGCATCAGGTGCCACGCCTTCGCCATCGAACGTCTCCTCCGTCGCGTTTCGCAACCGATCTAGGGTGGACAGGCGGCAAACGAAAGGCCCGGCTGCCGAAACAACCGGGCCTTCCTCGGCCTGTCAGGGGGCTTATTTCCGGCCAGGCTTTAGCGTTCGTAGGTTCCGGAGAAGCTACGGTTGAGGATGTGCGGGCCGCGCTCATCCTCCTCATCGTCCCGGAAGAAGCCGCGGTCGCGGCTCGCCATCTGGAAGTGCCGCTTGGCTTCCTCGGCGGTCTGGTCGAGGATCACCTTGTCGCCTTCCACCCGGTCGACGCGGGCGCAGCTGACCTCGTGATGACGGCCATCCTCGCTGTCATTCTTGGTCAGGATGATGCGGTCGCGGCGGACATGGTCGACCTTGCCGATCTCCTGCTCGTCGGACCCGACCACGCTCATCTGCTCGCGGACCTGGCCGAGCAGCTGGCGCTTGCCTTCGCGCTGTTGGCGCCAGCCCGAGAATTCATTCTCGAACCGGTTCTGGTTCTCGCGCCGATACTCGTCATAGTCGCGATCGAGCGCATCGATCTGCCGCCGGCGCCACTCGCTGTAATGCGGGTCGTGCAGGCCCGACGCGGTCGATGCGGCGCCGGTGAATTCGCGCTGCCCCGAGAATTGCCGTTCGGGCGAGCGCTCCCAGCGCTCCGACCAGCCGCGCTCGGGCGGAGAGCCGCGGTCGAACCGGTCTTCGCCGCCGCCGGACCGGCCGCCCGAGAAGCGCCCCGTATAGGGCCGGCGATAGCCTTCGTCGCGGAACTTGGATTGGCGGTCATAGCGCGAATATTCATCGTCGCTCATGAACGCCCGCGGGCGCCGTCCACTGTCATCCTCGCCGCGGCCCCGCATATCCTCGCGGCGGCGGCGCTCGGCTTCCTCGTCGCCGAACCAGCTGGCCACCTCGTCGCCGGCGCGCTCGAAGAAGCCGCGCTCGCCGCGATCGTCATCGTCGCGGTCCCAGCCGCGGCCATAGCTGCTGCGGCCTTCGAACCGGTCATTTTCCTGGGAATAGCGGGAACGCGGTTCGCGCCAGCCGCGGCGGCTTTCGTAACGGTCATAAGCCATGGAAATTCCTCCTTAATGGAACAAACCCGCCCGCTCGTTTTCCTTCCCGCAACCAACGATTGGCCGGGGTCGCCGTTCCGGATGCAGAGCCGAAACGAAGGGGGCGGGCGTCGGTGTGAGAAAGGAGGAGGTAAGGCCGTTGCCAGAGGGGAAATCGCCCGCTAATGGAGCCGCCTGCCAAGGGCGCGGGGCTGTAGCTCAGATGGGAGAGCGCTGCAATCGCACTGCAGAGGTCAGGGGTTCGATTCCCCTCAGCTCCACCAGCCCCGGTCGCTGAAAAACAAGCAAAAATTCCATCAAACTGCCAAGGGCTCGATCGAGCCCGTATCATTCGCGTATCGCAAGTGGGCCGTGGTCAACTTGGCCAGCTCATCGAAATAGGCGTCGACCTCGGCAATTGCTGACCGCAGGCATTGCGGCGACAGATGCTTGTAGTTCTTGGCTTGCAGCGCAGCTTCGGCAACCTACCCCACTGGGACAAGCTGGCGAGCTAGATCTATCGTCCGGCGGCGCTAATGGCTCGACTCGCGTGGTCCAATACCGGCGGTGCGATTGCCGGCCAGGTGGTTGGATTTGGCCGAAAGCGCTAGAACTTTAATTCCAGGCCGGCGTAGGCTGATCGGCCACTGACCTCATACTGACCCGAATAATTGGTAAAGCTGCCGCTGTCGGTCCCGGTTGGCAGGAACGGCCCGATGCTGTTGGTGAGGTTGCGAATGCCTGCATAGAGTTTGATCTGCGGGTGGCCGATGGCCTTCGGGGGCTCGACGCTGACATAGATATCGTGCCGCCACCGGTCGCCGATGTAAAGGAACAGCGGATCGCTGAATCCCGCCGCCTTGGCGGCAGCAACCCGTTCAAGGCTGTCCACCGCACGACCGGTGAAAGTCGTCCGCCAGCTGACGTAGAAACCACCCTGCCGATAGCCCAGCCGGCCGGTACCGCGATTGACCCACGACCCGACTTCGCCCTTGAAATCCTCGGTCACGACTGCCTCGCGGCCTTGGAAGACCAGCTTGTCCTTGAGCAAACGGGAATAGCTGAGCGACAGGTCAAACCGACCCTTGTCGGACAGCCAGCGCGGGGCAGCATGGGCATAGTTGAGGCCGACGTCGATGCCGGATCGGGTCAGCAGGTTGAGGTTGAGCTCGCGGTTGAGGATCCGGATCAGCTGGCCTTCTTCGTTGCGAGTGATCTCGTTGCAGAAGGTATTGTTGGGGAAACCCGGATCGAGATAGCATTCGCTCAGGATCGACGCATTGTCGAGTGACGAGATCGCGTCCTTCACGCGAATGTTAAAATAGTCGACGGTCAGGGACAGGCCGGGAATGGCCTTGGGGGTCAGCACCGCGCCGACGGTGAAGGTATCGCCGGTTTCCTCCTTCAGCGTTGGATTGCCCTGCGACGGCCCCTGAATCTGGGTGGTATCCTGCTGAAAGCTGCCGTTGGCCACGATTTCGGCGGCAATCCCCGGGTGAGACCGGCAATTGTCGGCGATGATGCCGGCCGATGCCGCGGTGACATTGTCGCAGATGTCGTTCACATTGTCGGCATCGTCGGCCGAGGGCGAGTAGACCTCGGTGATGTCGGGGGCGCGCTGCGAGCGGGCGAAGGTGCCCCGGAAGCGCAGCCCGTCGACCGGCGCCCACTCGCCTCCGACGCGATAGCTCAGCACGTTTCCGACATTCTTGATATCGTAATGGCCCAGGCGGATTGCGCCATCGAGCGCGAGGAGGTGGAAGAAGGGCCTGTCGGCGAGGATCGGCGCCCGGATCTCAACAAAGCCTTCCTTCGCCGTGATACTTCCTTCGAACTCGGGCACGAAGCTGGACGAGGCGACGTTGCGCCGCGTGATGTCGTCGGTCTCCGACCGCTGGCGATCGCGGCGATATTCCCCGCCAAGCGCGATCGACAGCGGGCCTCCAGGCAAGTCGAACAGCGGGCCGGTGGTAAAGGCCTGCACCACGTCCTGGCGGATGACGCCCTTCAGCTTCATATTGGCGCGCACATAGCCCATCGCTTCCGGCGTGATCGAGCCGACGCCGAACAGGTTGATGGGAACGCACCCGTCGGCGCGGGCCGCCGGGCTGACGCAGCGCACCCCGCCTGGATTCGCGGGGTCATTCTCCGCGTTGAGCGCAAACTGAAACTTTTCCAGATTGATTACATTGTCGCGGTCTTGCTTCTGCCGGTAGCGGCCGTAGCCATAGCTCGCTTCCCATCGCCAGTCGTCGAACAGGCTGCCCTTGAATCCCCCCCAGCCGCGCAGAGTCTCGCGATCATTGAGTACGCGCCGGGATCCGAATTCGCTGAGACGCCGGGCGAAAGTCACTCCTGAGGACGACGCGGCCGCCCGGACCTGGGCCGGGACGAGCGGATTGTTGCGCGGAATCCGGCCGACCGTGCGCTCGTCGAGCAGGCCGAAGGCTGTCGTGTTGGAAATCGTGACAGCGCCGCGCAGCGAGTCACTGACGACATCCGAGAATTGCGCCTGGGCGAAGAAATCGAGATCGTCTGTGATCTCGAAATTAAGCTTGCCAGCCACGGTCGTGATCTCGCGCGGCAGGCTGAGCGACACGCCGGCCGGGTCGGTACGCGTCTCAAACCCATTTTGCGCCGTCACGAAATTCTGATGCAAGCCGGTTTCATCGTAATAGAAGGCGTTCCCGACGAAGCGCCCGCCGGGCGTGCTGCTCGAAAGGTCCGGTGTTTCGATGGTATTGGTTTGGGGTTGATATTCGATCGACCGCCGGGCGCGCTCGCGATCTTTCGCGAATAGCCCATAGTCTTTCTCATAGGTCGCGCCGACAATCAGCGACAGCCGATCATCGAACAATGTAGTCCCGGCCAGGCCGGACAGGGTAACGACTTCATCGCCGTCGCCGTCGACGGTCGAGGAACCGTAACGCGCGCCGAGCTTCAGCCCCTTGAACTTGCTCGGGGTAATGACATTGACCACACCGGCAATCGCGTCCGAGCCGTAAATGGCCGACGCGCCGCCGGTAATGATCTCGACCCGGTCGACGAAGAAGGCGGGGATCGTGCTGGTACTGACGACATTGCGCTCGAGATCGTTCGAGACGGCCCGCCGGCCGTCGATTAGAATCAGCGTCCGGTTGCTGCCGAGGCCGCGCAGGTTGATAGTGCTGAGGCCGGACGCGGTGATGAGATCGCGCCCGTTGGTCAGATTGGTCGACGGGTTGACCGCGGGAAAATCGAGCAGGATCTCGCTCAATTCGGTGGCGCTCGCCGTGGCGACATCAAGGCGCGAGACAGACGTGATCGGGGCAACCGTATCGGGGCGCGCAATGCGCGATCCGGTGACGACGATATCGCTATTGATGCCCGCGTCCGAGTTGCCGGGGGCTTCGGCCGCCGTCTGGGCGGTTTCGCCCGTCTCGACGGAGGCTTCGGCGACGCGGCGGGCGATGATATATACGCCCGAGCGTCCGCGCTCCGCAGTCAGTCCCGAGCCGGCGAGCAGGCGATCAAGCGCCTCGCGAGCGCCAAAATTGCCGTGCAGCGCGGGCGCGCGCCGGCCGCGCACTGCGGCCTCGTCGAACGTAACCTGCTGGCGGGAGACGCGCGCAAACTGACGGAGGCTCTTGCCGAGGTCCTGGGCCGGCAAATTGAACGCCCAGCGCTGTTCCTGGGCATAAGCCGGCACCGCCTGGCTGAACGCCAGCAGCGCCCCCAGCGCAACATTCGAACGGAAACGACGCGCCCTAAGCCCGCGAACCTTCATCCCTCCCCCTTTTCTACGCACTCATAATGGTGCTTTATGGGCAAAGACGCATGGCACGCCGTAAGGGACATCTGATCGGAAATATTGCGGGTTACCGCAGGTTGATGATGTCCCTGTCGCGAACTTATCCGTCTATAGGCTGATGCCCATATTTTCTCAGTTCAGTACCGGCCCCAATGCTGCCCGCTAGCGAGCGGCTGGACCTCGGCCGCCGCTGGCGGCCCGCGCTCCTGTCCTACTTCCTTCGCCGGGTGCGCGACCATGCCGAGGCGGAGGATCTGACGCAGGAGCTGATCGCCAAGCTGCTCGGGCATCAGACCGACGACATGGCTTCGCCGGAGGCATATATTTTCCAGATGGCGTCGAACCTGCTCGCCGACCGCGGGCGGCGCATCAAGGTACGTGCACAATATCGCGATATGGTCAGCCGCGCCAATGATGCGGGCATCGACCCCCTTGATCCCTTCCGATTTGCAGCCGGCCGCGCCGAGCTTTCCGCTCTTGCCGGCGCGCTTGCTTCGCTGCCCGAGCGGACGCAGACCATCTTCATCCTCTACCGGCTCGAAAATCTGCCGCAGGACAAGATCGCCGAAACGTTCGGCATCTCCATCAGCGCCGTCAAGAAGCATGTTGCGCGCGCTATGGCTGGCCTGATGAAGGAAATGAGGCCCGCGCCATGAGCACCGATGTGGCAGCCACGCCCGTCGATGACGCTTTCGAGGATGCGGCACTGTGGTGCGTCCGCCTGTCCGAGGGCGGGCTCTCCGACGATGAGTGGGACGAGTTCGAAGCCTGGCTTTGCGAGCCCGGACATGCCGACCTGTTCCAACAAGCGACCGCGGTCTGGCAGGCTTCCGAGGCCATCGGCGACTGGCCCCAGATCATCGCACTGCGAACCAGGGCGCTCACCCAATACCGCAAGTCGAACCAGCGCCGCTGGCTCGCCCCCTCGCCCCGGCGAATGCAACGGATCGCCGCCTCGGTCGGAGTGCTGCTGCTGACGATGACCGCATTCCTGCTCTGGCACGTCAACCGGCCAAGCGAGTATGAAACGGGCATTGGCGAACGCCGGATCGCAATGCTGGATGATGGCTCACGCGTGTCGCTCGACGCAGCGACCATTGTGAAGGTCCGGATCGAGGACGAAGGCCGACATGTCGAACTGCTCGAAGGGCGTGCCAAATTCGATGTCGCCAAGGACCCGCTGAGGCCGTTCACGGTCGCCGTCGGCGACAAGCTGGTCGTGGCGGTGGGTACGTCGTTCAGCGTCGAACTGATCGACCGCGAGGTTCGCGTGATCCTTTATGAAGGAGAAGTGGAAGTCCGCAACCGCTCCGACACGGCACAATCGCCCGGCGCGATGCCGCCGCGGCATCTCATGGCGGCGGGGAGCGAGCTTAGTCATTTGGTCGGTTCCAGCGAGCCGGCGCAAATCCGTCGGCCCGACCTTCCCCAGTCGCTGAGTTGGGAGCAGGGGATGGTCAATTTCGACGACGAGCCTTTGGCCAGCGCGATCGAACGCATCAACCGCTACGCGACCAAACGCCTCCGACTGGCGGACCCGGCGCTCGGCAACATCAGGGTCAACGGCATCTTCAGGACGGGAGACGTCGACGCCTTTGTCGAGGGCGTCACCGCGTTGCACCCCATCAGGGGAAAAATTGTCGGTGACGAAATCATCCTGAACCATAAGGCTGATCCACCGGCGGCGCGGGTGACCACTCACCTGCCTGGTGCCGCCATGGCCAGAGCCGTGGAATAGGCGGGGCGATCAGTAGTGCCGGCGATGATCTTGGCGCCACGCGCCTGACAGTGCCTCCTACATTTTGTCGGCCAGCTCGAGACGATTGGCGGCCAATTTCGTGGGCACAGCGCTTGATCCTGGGTCGAGTGGGGCCGGAGAATTGAAGCAAGAGGCGAGTAGATACTGTACCAGGCCCATTTCAACCCAGGTTCTTGCGGCTTCCCATACCGCCCAAAGCTGAACGAACGTCAGCTTCACGGTATTGGCGACGCGGCCAGCCGTGGCTGATTTCCGCCGCCTAATCCAGCTTCAGCCTGACGAACGCCATCGCGCCGTTGGGGTCGCCGCCGTAGACCGGCTCGATCTCTTCGGGCACGAAGTTGAAGGCGTAAAGCCCGCCTAGCCCGAGCTTGAGGTTGGGCGCGATGCGAATGTCGCGGACCAGGCCCAGGCTGACCTTGCCGACCCGGAACGCTTCGCCGTGGTGTCCGTCTTCGCCCTCGATCAGCTCATTATTCTCGGTGATCTCGCCGCGGCCGAACAGGGTCCAGTCTTTCCAGCCCAGCGAGCTTTCCAGCAGATAGGCGTCGAAGCTGTGGCCTTCGATTGCCTTGCGCCCCCAGGCGAGCGTCGTCGACCACCAGCCGTTGGCCATCGCGCGGGTGTAGGTACCGCTCGCCGACCAGCGTTTTTGGTCGACGCCCGGCTCGAGCTGCTCGGAATCCTTGAAGCTCCCCCAGCTGCCCTGGAGCGCCAGCTCGCTCGTCGGGTTCCACGACAGCCGGACGGAGGTGGAATCGAGCGGCCCGGTCTCGATGTTCCAGCGGTGCTGGTCCGGCTCGCGGCCGTTGAACCGCGACACTTCGACCTTGGCGTTGCCGTGGATCAGCCCGGCGGTCAGCACGCCGAAGGTAATGTGGGTCGAATCCAGCCAATGATGGCTGATCGGCGCTTCGGGTGAGGCGCTGATCGACTGGCGGTGCATGAAGGCCGGCGGCCCGAACGCCGGCTCGCCGGGCAGGCCACCGTATAGGAAGACGCTGGTCTTGTCGCTCAGCCGCTGCGAGATACTGGCCGACAGCTCCATGAAGAAGTCGTGCGGATGCTGCCGGTCGATCAAAGGCTCGACACCGTCGGCGGTCTCGCCGCTGGCCAGCAGCAGCGGATAGCCGCGCTTGCCCATCAGTGGATCGGGGCTGACCATGGCCTTGAACTGCAACGTGCCGTTGCCGATGGGCCGCCGCGCCATGCCCATCAGCATGCCGGCGACGAACGTCTTGGACGCGCCGCGCGGCTTTTCCTGCCAACTGTGGATCAGGTCGACATTGCCATGCGCCATCAACGTCCACTCGCCGGACGACAGGTGGAGCCCGCCATGCTTGCTGGTATCCGGCTGCCAGGCGGTGCCCGACGCCTCGCGGGCCATCGGATAAAGCCCAAGCGCTCCGGCCATCGCGGGTCCAAGGACCATGCCATGCTCCGCGTGGGTCGGGTCGCCGCTGCTCGCTTGGTGCGCGCTATGGTCCATGGTGCCATGATCTTGGGCTGGCGCTTCGGGCTTGGGCTCCGGCGCGGATTGCGGCGCGTGGTGCTGATGCTCTTCTGCCGGGGCCGGCTGCGCGGGCTGATGCCCCTCATGGCCCGTATGCTGGGCAGGGGCGGGGGTGGCCGTCAGCGCGCCAATGGCCGCCGCGGCATAAAATGCGGGTTTCAACGTCATTCTCCCGTGAACGCGTGACAGTCGTGGGGGGCGCCACCCGAAGGCGGCGCCCCGTCCGGTCAATGGGCGTCGTGGCCCTGATGATCCTGCTTGGCGGACCCGGCCTTGTCGGCCTCGTCCTTCATGCAGTCCATCTTGCCGTCCTTGCCCTTCATCTTCTCGCAGCATTCCTTGCAGTCATGCTTGCCCTTCGCATGGCCCGCATGATCGGCATGCGGGTCGGGGGCAGGGGCGGTCTGGGCGAAGGCCGGAACGGCCAGGGTGAGCGCGATCGCGCCGATAAGCGTCTTCATGTCGAAATCTCCGATTGTCTGAAGTTCAGGTGACTGAGCTTCAGCCCTGCTTCGGCGGCGGTGTGGCGATCTCCGGTTCGATTCCGCTGAATGGCGCGCTGACCGCGATCGATCGGGGCGTAACCGGCTTCATCCTCGATGCCGGAGCCGATCCGAAGTTCGCCGGCAGCGCGGTGCACATCGCCATACAGTCTATCTTCGACTGCGGCGCCGCCGGTTCCTCCGCCGGGATCTCGTCGCAATGCGCCATCCCCGCCATCGCATGCTCCGCCGGCGCCGGGCTTGCCATCGCAGGAACCCCGGCCATGCCGATCGGCATCAGCGTCAGCGCGATCAGCGCCAGCAGGCGAAGGATGGCGGTGGCCATGGCCGAGCCATAGGCTTCGCGGTCCCGCGCCGCAATGACTGGCATCAATGGCACGCCTTCAGGTTGCGCTTGAGCAGCCAATAATTGACCGGCCACGCCGCCAGGAACCCGGCCGGAACCGCGAGCAGGATTCCGCGCCAGAACATCCAGGAGGCGATCGACGGCGCCGCCATCCCGCCCATCTGATAATCGACGAAGTTCATCACCAGCTCCATCACCCCGATCGAGATCACTTCGCCGATCCAGATAATGCGGAAGGCCTGCACCAGGCCCACGCCTCGGTTCCGCATCACCGGGACCAGGCCCAGGGTGATGCCGCTCAAATAGGCCAGGGTGGTGGCGAGGAGGATGGTCGGCCAGATGCCTAGGCCGAGCGAGACGCCGATCGCCAGTCCCGCCACCTCGCCGATCACGCAGCCGGTCAGGCAATGCAGCGTCGCCTGGGCCGAGGTCTTGAGTGGCCCGCCGACACCATGGCCGTGGTGTGCGTGCGGGGACGCTGCCCCATGCGCTTCTTCGTGACAGGAATTTGCCGACATTTCTCGAATCTCCTTGATCGTGTCGACAGCCCATATGACATCCGTACCATGGTACGGTGTCAAGCCAGCCCGCCCCGTCGCGCAATCCGGCATCGCCGCGCGCAAATCCGCAATTTTTTCGTCGGATGATTGGCTCTTTCCGCCGATAATTGTTACAAGGTGGCGACGCAGGGGCTTTGGTAGGGTTTTGCCGCTTGCGCCGCACGCCGGCGCCGCCTCCACTTGGCGCCGGAAGTCCACCGTGGAGGAGCGTCATATGGTCAAAAATGTCAGTGCAGCCGATCGCGTGGTAAGGCTGTGCTTTGCCGGCCTGCTTGCCTTTCTTGCGTTCACGACGTCGATCGAAGGCTGGGGCGAAACCATCAGCTATGTCGTGGCCGCCTATCTGGTCGTCACCTCGATCATCGGCTTCGACCCGATCTACAAGGCGCTGGACGTCAACACCCTCGATCATGGCGGCACCTACCATAGCGGTGAGGATCCGTATGATGGGAGGGGGGGTAATTGAGCCGCCGAGCCTAGGGGAGCGGTTGCGCGAGCAACCGGGAGCCTAGGCGAAGAGACGGCGAAATTCGGACGGCCTGCGCGCGTGAGCGCGACAGGACCGACGTCACGGGCGGAGCCGCCCAAGGTTCCGGCGATGCGAAGCATCGTTGGAATGGCGGCGGAGGGTTTACTCCCGTGACGGCCTACTTTCATAAATGACCAGCCCAGCCGGCGCGGAGGGAATCCTTGAAGGATGGCGAACGGACCGAGGTGTAGGGCCGCTCCTACAGCTGGCTGATAATCGTGGCGTCTTTGATCTTGTCTTCGTCCACTAGCAGGAATGCTTTGGCCAGGATGGTCGACAAGAGGTTGTCTCCGGAAAAAGGCAGCCTGAGGTTTGCTGTCTCCTGGGGTGCCCGGTCCTGGACGATGCACAGGTAGCGATTGCTGGGCAGGATCTGGATGTTGCCGGATCCGAAGTGGATCGCGTATTTCTGGCGCTTGCCTTGCACGATGAGGGACTTGTCGCCGATCTCCAACTTGTCGGCGATCGACAGCTTTGGCGCGATCCAGGCGATCAGTTCCTTGCGTGTCCTGGCTGACTGGCCGAGATCGCCAAACGCCCACTCTCGCCAGTAGCCTCCGAACCGTCCGTCGGGTCCGCCGTCGGTCCAGCCCGGATCGTTGGCGACACTTGTCACGGCCACGAACAGGTCGACGTCGCGCAGCACCTCGGAAAAGACGACCGGTGCGATCTCATCCAGCTCGACGGTTTCGCCATGAGCGTTGAAAAACCGCACCTGATCCGACGCAAGGTGCATCGACACGCCGGACTCGGATCGCTGCCCGTCATCGATGGTTTCGACCTGATACTCGACCCTGAGGCCCTGTTCCGACAGGGAAAGCGTCGGGACATTCCATCCGTCCCAGTCTCCCATAAGAACATATTGCCAGCCGCGGGCCTGGCACAGCGCACGAAATTGATGCTGACGAAGGATGTGCGCGGCGAAGCGGTTCGAATAGACCCGCGTTTGCCGTTCGGCATCGGTCAGCACATAGATTTCGCGGTGGGCCTGTTTGATTGGCTGCGTGAGGCCAAGGTTCAGGATGCGGCCGCGCCAAGCCAACACCTCTTCGGGTTGGCTGTCCAATGGGTGCCATAGGCGAACAACGTCGTCGGGTTTTGGCGCGTGTTTTCGACCGCTGACATCCCGGAGCGCCTCGTCAGCCGCGATCAGGCTATGGTCACCAATGCGCCAGATTACCGATTGAACGATCGGTCGCCGCAGCGGATGGCGAAGGAAATTCTCCTCCCATGTCGCGAAGGTCCAGCTACGCTCCTCGATCCAGGATTGCTCCAGGCGGAGCACCTGGGCGGCGCGGGCCGCCTCAATCTCCTTCGCCGTCTGCTTGAACGACCCCAGCTCGGCTGCGTGCGCCGTCCGAGCCTCGCTAGGAATCGATTTGATCAGCTTGTCGCCGGCGCCGAACCATTGTTGTACGACCTGGGTCGCCGTCACCCGCAGTTCGGCGCGCGCGTCCCCGAATTCGCAAACCATTGACGACTCATCGTCAAGGCCGAAATCGGGCAAGGCTACGTCCTCCATCGCCTCGACCGACTGGCCAGTCTTGGTCGCCAGTTCCGCTAGGCGATTGTCGATTACTTTCCGTGCGGACGGATATTTGATCTTCTCCTTCAGGCGGAACAGTTCGGCGGCTGCACGTGACTCCCCAGCCATCTCCGATAGCGCCCACAGCGACGCGTTCCCCAGCTTGACCGACCGCGCACCCATCCCGGGCACTTTGCGGAAGCATTTCTCGGCGAAGCGGCCGACTTGTCCTGCCATCTCGCCATGTTCCAGCTGCGGCGACAGCCACAGCATGCCCTTGAGGACGTCCAGACTTTGATCGGAGCGTTGCGGATCGAGCGTCGTCTCCTCGATCCAGCGCCCAAGCTGACGCGCGACCTCGGCCGATGTAATCCGATCGACCAAAGGCTTCACCCGCCCCAGCCATTTCGCCGACGGTTTTGACTTGTCTCCGGCCTCGGCCGCGACGACGGCGAGTGCCAGCCAAGCCTCACCTTGGTTCCCCGGCAGCGTTGCTGCCCACTGCGACAGTGCGGCGCCAAACGCGCCCGGCGGCAGTTGTGCGTTTGGCACATTGTCCGGGTCGATCAGCTTTTCGATCCGATGGCCGATCTGCTGATGGAATTTGTTGCCGCCTCGGTAGTTTTCGCGAGCGCGGCGCAACAGTTTCTGCAAAACCGCCGCTAACTCCCGATCCAGCGGTTCTCGCTCCGCGTGCCGTTCGACCGCACCCAGCATCGCACGGCCGGGCAATCCATAATCGAGCGAATAATCCTGATCCGCCCACGCCCGAAGAAGGTCGTGCAGCTGGCGGCTGGTGAACGGCAGATCCCGGCGGAGTAGCTGCGAGAGGATGTTCTTGCGAATCTCGCCAACCTGAAACGAGTTGCCGGCGTACGAGATGATCCCGCGCTTTTTAGGCTGGTCGAGCGCTGCCATTGCAACCGCAACCTGAAGTTCCGGCTCAAGCGATTTCACCGCTTCCCATTGCTTGGAATCGCTGAACTTCGCCTGCCATCCCTGCATCGCGGAGATCGCCTCGTCGCAGATTGTTCGGACGATCCGCTGTGGTTCGTCGTTGGCAGGCAGATCGGCAACGTCGGGCATTGCCCTTATCTTCGGAACGCTGACGGTAACGGCTGGGATCAAGCCAGCGAGCCGGCGCAGAAAATCCATCAACCGCCCTTAAGCGGCGAAAGATAGATGAAGGCGATTTCGCTGTCGGGCATCAGCGTGACCTCCTGGTCGGGATCGTCGATTTGGCGGTCGTCGAACAACATGATGAAGCTGTGCTTGTCGAACGCCTCCTGCGCTCGGCGAGCCTCATGGTCGGCATCCAGCAGCTTCGGTTTCCGTCCGATCGGCAGCGCCCTGTTGAGCCGCGCTTCGGCCGAACCCTCCTCTACCCCGACCAGGAAAGAGCGAGTGCGCGAATGGCCCTGTGCGTGCTCGATCTTGGTCCGGTTGAGCGCCTCGACCTCGGCTTCGACCCTACGGCGGATGATCTCTCGCGGCGTTACCCGTTCGGACACCAGTTGAAGCTCGCATGCCGGCAGTCGCTCCGGCGCGCTTGCCCCGAAATGCTCGTCAACGATCCTGACTGATGCAACCATCGGCCCCTCCAACCGACCGATCATAGGCGCCGGGGGTTAGCGCGCTACTACAAAAATAGGCCGGAAAAAATGCGGTAAATCCGCGTGTAACAATTACTTGTTACTCGACAACAATATTGAGAGACTAGCAGGTCATTTAATGGTCATTGAAAGATTCGCGGGGGCGGGTCTGTTGCGTAGGGGGAATCAGAGATGGCGGGGCCAAGCAGCAATCAGGCGATCGACGACGCGTGGAGCTATTCCGAGCAGTCATTCGCGGGAAATCTATTCTTCGACGTCCGCGCGAACGATTCGCTCAAGAAAGCGCTTCACTCGATCGACAACGGACAGGTCGCAGACCTCGGAACGGCCGATCTGGCACGCAGCGCCGCG
>DASWTR010000046.1:0-7770 GCA_036402035.1 Sphingomicrobium sp. | reverse complement strand
CCGCGCGCGTTAGCGCCGAGAGTGAGCGGCTGGGGCAACAGCTGGCGGCGATCGGCGATGGAGCCAATGAAAAGGGCCAGATAGGCGAAGCCAAAATCGCGGCCGAAGAAGCTGGCCGCCAGCTGGGGGAAGCAGAAGCCGCGCTGATCGAGGCCGAGCAGAAGCGTGCCGATGCAGCGGTAGCGCGCGACGAAGCGGAAAGCTCGCTGGCGGCGGCGCGCGCGGCGCTGAGCGCCGCGAAGGCGGAGCGCGATGCGCTGGCCCGGGCGCTCGATCATGGTGGCGGTGCAGCGTTGGCGGAACTGAAGGCCGCACCCGGTTATGAGCGCGCACTGGCGGCTGCGCTGGGCGAGGATATCGAGGCAGTGCTGGGCAGCGAGGGCCCCCGCCGCTGGCAGGGCAGCGACGCGGAAGCGGGCGACCCGCCGCTGACAGCTGGCCTAGAGCGGTTGCTCGACCATGTCGAAGCTCCAAGGGCGCTTCACCGCCGTTTAGCGCAGGTCGGCGTAGCGGACGCCGATACCGACCAGCCACTGGCGGTCGGCCAACGGCTGGTTACGCGCGACGGCGTGCTGCGCCGTTGGGACGGGTTCGTCAGCGTCGGTGGCGGTGCCGCGGCCGCCGAGCGGCTGCTTCGCGCCAATCGGCTGGCGGAGATCGATCGGCAACTGCCATCCCTTGAGCTGGCAGTCGCCGCCGCCGAGGACGCGCGCAACTCGGCCGCCGCCGCCGGCGAAACCCACCGTCAGGAGGCCGAGACCGCGCGCAAGGCGGCCGCCGAAGCCGAACGGGCAGGGCGGGACGCCGCCCGAGCTGGCGACACCGCCACCGCTGCGCTGGAACGGCTCGATGCCCAGCGCGCGGGCCTGGAAGAGCGTCGCGCCGATCTCACGCCGCTGGCCGAAGCCGCGCAGGAAGCGGTCGAGGTGGGCCGTCGTAACCTCGCCGCGCTACCCGATCCCGATGCGCTTCACGCCGAAGTCGAAACGGCCCGTGCCGCGGCCATTACGGCCGGCGAGGCCGTCGCCGATTGCCGCGCCCGATCCGCAACCCGCGCTCGCGAGACCGCCGCCGACCGCGAACGTCACGCCGCCGCCGGCCGCGAATCCGGCGAATGGCGCACTCGCAGTCTCCAGGCTGAGCAGCGCCTTGCCGAAACCGCCGCCCGCGCCATGGCGATGGAGGAGGAACAGGAAGAGCTGGCCGACGAGCCGGAGCGCCATGCGGCCGACATCGAACGACTGGAAAAAGCCTCGGGCGAAAGCGAAGCGGAAATTTCGCGTACCGCCGAGGCCGAGCGTGACGCCCAGGAGGCGGTCGCCATCGCCGCCAAGGCGTTGGCCGACGCGGGTGAGGCTTTCGCCGCGGCGCGCGAACATCGCGCCGGGGCGGTAGCGCGTGCCGACGCCCAGGTCGCCCGGCGAATGGAATATGCCGGCATCTGCGGTGAGAAGTTCGAATGCCCGCCGCCGTTGCTTCCGGAGAAGCTTGGTTTCGAGTCCGACAAGCTTGGCGATCCGGAAGTCGAGCGTGAAAATCTCGACCGGCTGACTGCCGAGCGCGAACGGATCGGCCCGGTCAATCTCGTCGCCGAGCAGGAATTGTCGGAGCTGGACACCAGCCGCGAGGCCAATGTCGCCGAGAAGGAAGAGCTCACCCAGGCGATCCATCGCCTCCGCGGCTCGATCGGCAGCCTCAATCGCGAAGGCCGGGTCCGGCTGCTAGATGCGTTCGAGAAGGTCAACACCCACTTCCGCAGCCTGTTCACCACCCTGTTCGACGGCGGGCAAGCGCATCTGGAGCTGGTCGAAAGCGACGATCCGCTGGAGGCAGGACTCGAGATCATGGCCCAGCCGCCGGGCAAGCGGCTGTCGGCCCTGACCCTGTTGTCGGGCGGTGAGCAGGCGCTGACCGCAGTCGCGCTGATCTTCGCCTTGTTCCTGACCAACCCGGCGCCGATCTGCGTGCTCGATGAGGTCGATGCGCCGCTCGACGACGCCAATGTCGACCGCTTCTGCGACCTGCTCGACCGGATGACGGGCGAGACCGACACCCGCTACCTGATCGTCACCCATAATGCGGTGACCATGGCCCGGATGCACCGACTTTACGGCGTGACGATGATCGAGCGCGGCGTCAGCCGGCTGGTCTCGGTCGACCTGGGTGGGGCGGAGGAGCTATTGGCGGCGGAGTGACTCGCCGCTTCGTTCCACCCTATCCGCCGCGCCAACCCAAACCGGTCGCCAGTTGGCGCGGCTTTTTCGGGGAACGCGCGCGGACCGCGGTCTATGGCTGGTCGGAGTTCGCGTTCCAAACCGATCACCTCAAGCGAAACATCCTCGGCTTCACCGTCCATGTCCTGCTCGACCCAACCCAGGTCGAATATGTGCTGAAGGATAACGCCGCCAACTACGCCAAGCCCGACATCGTCAAGTCGCTGCTCGACCCGATCATCGGCGGCGGGCTGCTGACCTCGGATGCGGAGCTGTGGCGCGAGCAAAGGCGGATCGTCGCCGCTAGCTTCTCGCCAGCCGCGGTCGAGGCGCAGCGCTCGATGTTCGTCGAGGCGGCGCGCAGCGCGATGGGGCGATGGTCGGACGGCGAAGTCCGCGACATGGCCGCCGAGGCGACACGCACCACCATGACCGTCATTGCCCTCGCCCTGTTCGGCGGCGATGCGCGGCTGAGGTCGGAAGAGTCGATGCGGCAGATCGCGGCGGCGATCGAAGGGTTCTCCGAGGCGCGGTTGCTGGCGCTGTTTCGCTTGCCGCAGATCCCGGTGACGGCCAAGGGCAGGGCGGGAAAGCGCGGCCAGATCCACCTGCGCAAGACCTTGGCCGAGGTCGTCGACGACCGCTGGCACGGGCGCATCAAAGGCGATTTCCTGACCGGCATGATCGGCGCGCTACGCGAGCGCTTCCCCGAAGCCGAGGCGCGGGCACTGGCGGTCGACAACGCGGCGACCTTCTACCTTGCAGGTCATGAGACGACCGCGAACGCGCTGAGCTGGACGCTCTACCTGCTCTCCGCGCAGCCCGCTTTGCAGGATGAGCTGGCCGCAGAAGCGCAGGCTGCGCTTGCCGATGCCGACGATGTTGCCGAACGGGTGCCGCGGCTGCGCCTGTTCCTGGCGGAGTCGCTGCGCCTTTACCCGCCGGTGCCGCGCTTCGACCGCCAGGCGATCGGCCCTGACCGATTGGGGGAGTGGGAGGTGAAGCCCGGCGACATCGTTTCGATCTGGCCGTGGCTGCTGCATCGCCATCGCCAGCTGTGGGACGAACCTGACGCGTTCGACATCGATCGCTTCGCCGACAAGGGCGGCCGCCACCGCTTCCAATATCTGCCGTTCGGCGCCGGTCCGCGGACCTGCGTCGGCGCGCAGTTCGCCACGACCGAGGCGCTGACGCTGCTAGCCCATTGGCTCAGCGAATGGCGCTTCGTCGATGCCGGCCATCCGGCGCAGGTGGCCGGAATGGTCACGCTGCGACCCAAGGGCGGCTTACCCCTCAAGCTGGAGCGGCGCTGACTTACTTCGCCGTTGCCACCAGCCGCTGATAGTCCCGGGCCTTCTGGCGCGGCTTCCTCGCCCGCCACCAGATGATGATGCCGGTGATGGAGAGCAGCGCCGGAATGATGCCGCCGAGGAAGATCAGCACCTGCCACACGGGCCCCATGCCGGTTCCGTCGTGCCAGCGCCGCATGGTGCGGGCCAGCGTTTCCGGCTGCGGCGGCTTGGGCGGCTTCGCCTCGCCGGTAGCGTCGGGCACGATCACCTCTGCCGGCCCACCTTCGCGCCTGAAGCTCAGCTTCCACTCCGCCTTCTGGTCGGTCGGCCAGCCGATGCTGACCAGATCGCCGGTCGCGTGAGGCTTTGCGGCAGCCAATGCCTGATCGATGTTCAGGGCTGGCGCCTCCAACGGCGTGGCGCGCATTGCTCGCATACGATCGCTGGCGCTTGGCGCAGGCCGCGATTCGAACGCGCCGAAGACCTTGGGGAAGGAGATCCAGGCGCCGGTAAACGACAGCATCGCGAGTGGGATCAGGATCCAGAAGCCAGTCATATAATGAAGATTGGCGTTGAGCGTGTTGCGCCGCTTCCACTTCAGGCCGGTCGCGAACGAACCGCTCAGCGGCCACCACAGCCAGATGCCGGTCAGGCAGGAGATGAACATGAACACGCCGACCCAGCCGACGAGCGTGCGGCCCCAGCCGGGCCACATCAGGCTGCCGTGGAGCACGTGCATGACCTGAACCAGCCCGCTGCTTGCCGACGCTTTGTCGATCAGCTTCGCGTTGGTCGGATTGAGCCAGACATTGGTCCGCTCTGGCCGACCGCCGCCCGATGGTGCGGGCTTGGTGGCGGTGACGACGACCGGTTTGCCGTCGCCCTCGAAGCGGATGGTGGAAATCCGCTCGTCCGGTCCAACCGCGCGCTTGGCAGCATCGAGGTAGGCGGAGGGAGGCAGGTCAGCCTTGCCATAGCTGGCGTGCCGCTGCGGCTCGAGCTTCGCGTCGAGCCAGTCGTGCCACACCAGCGCCGATCCGGTCAGTGAGATCGGGATGATCAGCACGGCCAGCAACAGCCCGATCCATTTGTGCACCTGAAGCCACGTCGCGCGCAGCTTCTTCTTCGTCGCTTGGCCCATTCGCCACCCCGTCAAATTCAGCTGGCATGGCGATACCGCAAAATTTCCTGCTTGCAAGCTTATTGCGAATGATTATCAGCGGCAGCCGTTACGCGACTTATTCGCAATAGCAGGGGAAATTGAATGTTGGTGCGCTCGCGCCCGTTGGGCGGCATTTCGTCTTCACGCAAAGCAGCCGCGGCCGTTGCCGGCTGCGCGCTGTGGATGGCGTCCGGCGCCCATGCCGCCGATGTGAGCGCGACCGCGGACTCGGCTGAGGCCGCGCAGCCGGCCGATCCGGAGAACCAGAGCATCGTCGTCACTGGCGAACGCTATCGCATCAATACCCTCAACAGCCGCCTGCCCGACGTGCGTGACGCGCCGCAGTCGATCAGCATCATTCCGCGTGAGATCATCGAGCAGCAGGCGGCGACCACGCTCAACGACGTGCTGCGCAACGTCTCCGGGATCAGCATGGCGGCGGGCGAGGGCGGCGGCGGACCGGCCGGCGACAATCTGACCCTGCGCGGCTTCGGCGCCCGTAACGACATCTTCGTCGACGGCATCCGCGATTTCGCCAGCTACACGCGCGACACGTTCAACATCGAGCAGGTCGAGGTGGTGAAAGGCCCGGCCTCGGCCCAGACCGGCCGCGGATCGACCGGCGGCTACATCAACCTCTTTTCGAAGCAGCCGCAGGCGCGGACCTTCGTCGCCGGAACAGTCGGAATCGGCCTGCCCGGCTATGAGCGCGGGACGGTCGATGTGAATCTGGGCGGCGAGGAGGTCGGCCTCGGTGGCGGCGTCGCGCTGCGCGTCAACGCCCTCTATCATGACGCCGACACGCCGGGCCGGGACCATGTCGAAAGCCATCGGATCGGGATCGCGCCGTCTGTCGCGGTCGGCCTCGGCACCTCGACCCGGGCGATCCTGTCCTACTTCCGCCTGGGGCAGGACAATGTGCCTGACTATGGCATTCCCTTCATCCCAGCGACTACAACCCACCCCGACCTGATCGACGATCGCGATGAGGCGGCGCCGGTCGATTTCGACAATTATTACGGGTTGCTGGAGCGCGACTATGAAGAGACGACGGCCAATATCGCCACCTTCGCGCTTGAACATGATCTGACCGAGGACATCCGCCTCGCGAACACGACCCGCTACGGCTACGCGGTCCGCGACTCCATTTACTCATCGCCGCGTCTCCAGACCGCGAACAGCACGCAGGTCAGTCCGCAAACCCAGTCCCGCGACACGGCCGACAAGATCCTGCTCAACCAGTCGAACATCTTCGCCAAGTTCAACACCGGCTCAATCCGCCACGACGCCATCGCCGGCTTCGAAATCTCGTGGGAAAAGAGCCGCAATCAGCTGCGCACTATTACCGCCGGCTCCACCACCGACCTCTTCGACCCGGATCCGGAGCGGCCATGGGTCGGCACGGTCGTCGATATCCCCGGGGAGATCGTTCGGGCCAAGGCCGACACCGTCGCCGCCTATTTGTTCGACACGATGCATTTCAGCGAGCAGCTGCTCGTCACCGGCGGCCTTCGGTGGGAGCAGAACAAGAGCGAATTCAATCCGGCTCCGTCGCAGCTCAGCGCCACTGTGCAGCCGATCGAGCGAAACGACAGCTATCTCACCTGGCGCGCCGGCCTGACCTACAAGCCGATGCCGAGCCTCAGCCTCTATGCTGGTGCTGGCACCTCGATTAACCCGTCGATCGAGAATCTGACGCAGACCACGCCCAATGACTCGCTGGGCGACCTCAAGCCGGAGAAGAGCCGGACCTATGAGATCGGCGCGAAGTGGGACGGGTTCGGCGGCAGGCTGCTGCTAACCACCGCGCTGTTCCGCACCGACAAGACCAATGCCCGCACTGCGGAAATCGCGGGCCAGCCAGCCCAGGTGCTTGAAGGCAAGCAGCGGGTCGACGGTTTCGAGTTCGGCGCGACCGGTCGCATCACCGAGCGCTGGCAGGTGATCGGCAGCTACACCTATCTTGACAGCGAGGTACGTGATTCCAATACGCCCGCCGAAATCGGCAACCGCCTCGGCAACGTGCCCAAGCACAGCGGCTCGCTGTGGACCTTGTACAAGCTGCCGATGGGGATCGAGGTTGGCGGCGGCGTCCGCTACGTCAGCAGCCGTTACACTAACGTCGCCAACACGCGCCGAGTGGATGATTATTGGGTGGCCGACGCGACGCTTGGCTACGACATCAACGAGAAGATGACGCTGCGCGTCAACGCCTTCAATCTGTTCGACGAGCGCTATGCCGACCAGATCGGCGGCGGTCACTTCGTACCCGGTGCGGGCAGGAGCGCTGTCGCCACCCTCGCATTCCGCATGTAAGCAGGGCGAATGCTGGTCGCCGTTCCCGCCCTGCTTTCCGCCGATCAGGTCGCGCGCGCCCGCGACCTGATCGAGCGGGCGGAGTGGGAAGACGGCAAGGCGACCGCGGGCAGGCAGTCGGCGATCGCCAAGCGCAACCGCCAACTGCCCCATGACAGCGACGCGCGGCGCGAAGTTGCGGACATGATCCTGGCGGCCCTTTCAGCCAATGGCCTGTTCATGTCCGCTGCCCTGCCCAAAGCGATCTTCCCGCCGCTGATCAACCGCTACGACGCGGCAGAGGGTCATGGTTTCGGCGACCATGTCGACAATGCCATCCGCTTCCTGCCCGACGGCTCCGGCCGGATCCGGACCGACCTGTCGGCGACCGTCTTTCTCTCCGCTCCGGACGAATATGACGGCGGCGAGCTGATGATCGAGGACAGCTATGGCTCGCACCAGGTCAAGCTGGAGGCAGGGGACATGATCCTCTATCCGGCGACCTCACTGCACCGCGTCGAGCCGGTCACCCGCGGCACCCGCTTCGCCTCCTTCTTCTGGATCGAATCGATGGTTCGCGACGACGGTCAGCGCACCTTGCTGCTCGACATGGACGCCGCGATCCGCACCCTGGCCCAGACCGCCGGCGACCAGGACCCGGCGATCATCTCGCTGACCGGCTGCTACCACAACCTGCTGCGGCGCTGGGCAGACTCTTAAGCGGCCAGCGCCTCAGCGCGCTTCCTGATCCGCTTCAGGTCGGCGACGAACATTTTCCGCCCTTCGCGCCGTGCTTCTTCGTCGGGTG
>DASWTR010000045.1:0-11683 GCA_036402035.1 Sphingomicrobium sp. | reverse complement strand
TCGACGATCGCGTCCAGTTCGTTCTTGCCGCTGGCCAGGCCGTGGATGCGCGGGCCGTAGGCGACATTTTCGTAAATCGACTTGGGGAAAGGGTTGGGCTTCTGGAACACCATACCGACCCGAGCACGGAGCTGCACCACGTCCATCTTCGAGGCGTAGATATCCTCGCCGTCCAGATCGATGTCGCCGACCACGCGGGCGCCCGCAATGGTGTCGTTCATCCGGTTCAGCGTGCGCAGGAAGGTCGACTTGCCGCAACCCGACGGACCGATGAAGGCGGTGACCTTGTCGTCATGGATGTCGACGCTGACATCCTTCAGCGCCTGCTTCTCGCCGTAGAACACGCCGACGTTGCGGGCGCTCATCTTGGGCGGACCCGCGACGACATTCACCTCTTCGGCGTCGGTCGGGGTGGGGACGATGGTGTCGATCATTTTCATTCTGCCTACCAGCGGCGCTCGAAGCGGTTGCGAAGATAGATGGCCAGCCCGTTCATCAACAGCATGAAGACGAGCAGGACGATGATGGCCGCGCTGGTCTTCTCGACGAACCCGCGATCGACCTCGTCGGACCAGAGGAAAATCTGCACCGGCAGCACGCTGGCCGGCTCGGTGATGCCCTGCGGCGGCGAGGCGATGAAGGCACGCATGCCGATCATCAGCAGCGGCGCCGTCTCGCCCAGCGCGCGGGCCATCCCGATGATGGTGCCGGTGAGGATGCCGGGCAGCGCCAATGGGAGCACATGGTGGAACACCACCTGCATCTTGGAAGCCCCGACCCCTAGCGCGGCATCGCGGATCGAGGGTGGCACCGACTTGATCGCGTTGCGGCCGGCGATGACGATCACCGGCATGGTCATCAGCGCCAGAGTGAGGCCGCCGACCAGGGGCGCGGATCGGGGCAGATGCATGAAGTTGAGGAACACGGCGAGGCCGAGCAGGCCAAAGATGATCGACGGCACCGCCGCCAGGTTGTTGATCGAGACCTCGATCATGTCGGTCCAGCGGTTCCTGGGCGCGAATTCCTCGAGGTACAGCGCGGCCAGCACGCCGATGGGGAAGGCCAGCGCCATCGTCACTAGGATGGTCAGGAAGCTGCCCTTGAGCGCCCCCCACACGCCGACCACCGACGGATCGGTCGCATCGGATGCGGTCAGGAAGCCGCCGTTGAAGCTGCGCTTGGTCTCGGCTTTGGCGACCAATGTTTCGAGCGCGGGGTCGCCGTCGCCCTTCGCCGCCACATCGGCTTTCGACGACAGCGGCAGCCATAGCTCGGCCCGCTGCGTGAGAAGGTCCGGATTGGCGATCAGCTGCTCGCCGAGCGCGCGGGCGCTGGCTGCGCCGAACAACTCGCCGGCACCCTCGCCGAACTGCGCCACCGCCGCCTGCTCGAGCACGCCTTCCAGCCCGGCGGTCGCGACCACTTGCTGGGCTTGTGGGCCACGGAGAGCAGCCGGCTCTATGAACACGTCGGATCGCGCGAAATCGATCGTCAGCTTCGCTTCGGTCTGGGTGAAGCCGCCGAACCCCTTCCAGGCCATGGTGATCAGGAGGAAGGCGAGGAAGGCGACCGAGATGCTGACCGCGGCAAGCCCGAAGAAGCGGAACCGACGCTCCGCCGCGTAGCGGCTGGCCACGCGCTTCTGCATATCGTCACCGGTCCAGCGGTTCATCGCCGCGGCTGTCGCTGCGTCACTCATATGCTTCTCGATATTTGCGCACCACGCGCAGCGCGATGAGGTTGAGGATCAGCGTGATGATGAACAGCGCCAGGCCGAGCGCGAAGGCGGCCAGCGTCTTGGCGCTGTCGAACTCCTGGTCGCCGGTCAGCAGCTGGACGATCTGGGTGGTGACGGTGGTCACGCTCTCAAACGGGTTGATGGTGAGGTTGGCGGCAAGGCCCGCGGCCATCACCACGATCATCGTCTCGCCGATCGCCCGGCTGACGGCAAGCAGCACGCCGCCGACCACGCCGGGAAGAGCCGCGGGGAGAAGTACCTTCTTGATGGTTTCCGACTTGGTCGCGCCCAGCGCCAGGCTGCCGTCGCGCATCGCCTGCGGCACGGCGGCGATGCTGTCGTCGGCCATCGAACTGACAAACGGGATGATCATGATGCCCATCACCAGGCCGGCAGCCAGTGCGCTTTCCGACGAGGCGGAGCTGACGCCGATCGTGATGCCAAAGTCACGGATCAGCGGGGCAACGGTCAACGCGGCGAAATAGCCGTAAACCACGGTCGGAACGCCGGCGAGGATCTCGAGGATCGGCTTGAGCCAGGCGCGCAACCGCTGAGGCGCATATTGGGTGAGGAAGATGGCGCACATCAGGCCGAGCGGAATAGCGACGACCATGGCGATGATCGCGCCGATGAAGGCGGTACCCCAGAATAGCGGGATGGACCCGAACGCGCCCGACGAGCCGGCCTGGTCGGCCCGCATCGCGGTCTGCGGGCTCCAGGTCGTGCCGAACAGAAATTCGCTTGGGGACACCATGTTGAAGAAACGCAAGGACTCGAACAGCAGCGACAGGACGATGCCGAGCGTGGTCAGGATGGCGATCAGCGAAGCGCCGACCAGAAGGACCATGACCCAGCGCTCGACCCCGGTTCGGGCGCGGAACTCGACACCGATGCGGCGCATCGACAGGAAGGCGCCGAGCAGGGCAAGGACGATGGCGATGGCGCCGCCGATCGCCGCGTAGCGCGAGCTGGCCGCGGCATAGACCGGCGCCAGCTCGGCGGATTCGGGGTTGAAGCCGGCCTCGCGCTCGCCCGCCGCGATTTCTCTCGCTTCGGTCAGGATCGTATCGCGCGCCAGGTCGAAGTCGGGCAGCTGCTGACCGACGGGAGAGGCGAGGACCGCCTGATCGACGAACCCCGCCTGGACCGGCGCCCAGATCAGCAGGAAGGCCAGCGCCGGAAGTGCAGCCCAGATGGCGACGTACAAGCCATGATAATTGGGCAGGCTGTTGAGACGAGCGCCACCGCCGCGCAGCCCGGCCGCCCGATTGCGGGCGAACAGGCCGGCGGCGACGGCGATCGCCAGGATGGCGACGAGCGCAATGGTGAGCGACATGGCGCTCGTCGCTCCGATTACTTCAGCTTGGCGGCGTCGAGCGGGGTCAGCGCGGTCGCCTGCGCGGTCGCGGCCTCCGCCTCTGCCTGCGCCAGCGGCACCAGGCCGCGCTTGTTGAGCAGGCCGCCCTTACCCCAGCTCTTCGAGTAGAGCTCGAGGAACTGCTTGATCGCCGGCTTGGCCGCGATGTGCTCGCCCTTCACATAGAGATAGAGGCGGCGGCTTCCCGGATAGCTCAAATCGCTGATCGTCGCCTCGGTCGGAGCAACGCCGGCGATCGACACCGGCGACACACGGTCGGCATTTTCCTCGAGGAAGCTGTAACCGAGCACACCCAGCGCGCCCGGATCGGCCGACACTTTCTGCACCAGCAGATTGTCGTTCTCGCCGGCCTCGACGAACACGCCGTCCTCGCGCACCTTGGTGCACACTTCCTTGTGCTTCTTCTCGTCGCTCTCCTTGAGCGCCTTCATTGCCGGATCGGTGTTGCAACCCTTGTCGAGGATCAGTTCGGCCAGGCTGTCGCGGGTGCCGGAGGTCGGCGGCGGGCCGAGGACGCGGATCTTGGTCGCCGGCAGCGACGGGTCGACGTCCTTCCAGGTCTGCGCCGTGTTCGCGCCCTTGTTGAACGGGTTGGCGGCGAGCGCCTTGTAGATATGCTCGACCGTCAGATTGAGCGGCGGCTGATCCTTGGCCTGGATCAGGGTCAGGCCGTCGATGCCGACCGGAAGCTCGATCACTTGCTTGACGCCGGCCTTGGCGCAGTCGTCGAACTCGCTCTTCTTCATCGGGCGGGAAGCGTTGACCATGTCCGGGCTTTGGCCGCCGACACCGCTGCAGAATAGCTTGATGCCAGCGCCGGTGCCGGTCGATTCGACGATCGCGCTGATGCCCGGGTTGGCGCGCTGGAATTCCTCGGCAACCGCGGTGGTGAACGGATAGACCGTCGACGAGCCGACGATCTTGATTTGCGCGGCCGATCCGCCGCTGCCCGAACCATTTCCGCCGCAAGCCGCGACCAGCGCCACCAGCGGCAGCGCAACCAGCATCTTCTTCATCGCCAAACTCCCCAATGGGGTCGGTCCCACGCCGACATCATGAGCGCCCTAGCGCCGAGTTGGTCGCGTCCCTGTGACAGTCATATTACCGTTTCGTGACACGGAACCTGACTCAGACGGCTTCGAAGGAGACGGTCACTGCCGTGCCTTTGCCCAGCGCCGACTCGATTTCCAGCGTGCCGCGGTGGCGCTCGACGATATGTTTGACGATCGCCAGGCCCAGCCCGGTGCCGCCCGATTCGCGGCTGCGGGCGGGATCGACTCGGTAGAAGCGCTCGGTCAGACGCGGCAGATGTTCGGCCGGAATCCCTTCGCCTTGGTCGCTCACGGTCAGGATGACGCGCCCGTCGTCCCGCCTGACGGCGATCTGGGCCACGCTGTCCTTGCCGGTGCAGCCGTACCGAATCGTGTTGCCGAGTAAATTGTCGGCGAGCTGCAGCAATTGCCCATAATCGCCCAGGATCACCGATCGGCCGGCATCGATGGCGCTTTCGATCTTGCACCCCCGACGCTCGGCCACCGCAGCCGAATGCTCGACGGCGATCCGCGCCACCTCGGCCAAATCGATGCGCTCGTCCGGCGCACGGTAACGATCGGCCTCGATCCGCGACAAGCTCATCAGATCCTCGACGATGCGCAGCATCCGCCGGGCCTCGCCCTGAATCGTCGCGCCGAACTTGGCCCGCATGGCCTCGTCGACCGGCCCCTCGTCGGCCAGCGTCTCGGCATAGCCGATGATCGTCGCCAGGGGCGTGCGGAGCTCGTGGCTGGCATTGGCAACGAAGTCGGTCCGCATCCGTTCGGCGGCCCGGAGCGCAGATCGGTCGGACAGCCGGATCAGCGCGCCGTTGGGCACGGCCCGAACGCTCATGTGCCACGGCCGGTCGGCGGAACCGACGCCGACCAGTTCCAGGTCGGCCGAGCGAGCGGCAAGGATCGTGTCGAGTGCCACCGGATGGCGGATTGCGAAGCGGATGTCGCGGCCGACAATCTGATCGCCGAGCAGCTTTCTGGCGGCCTGGTTGGCCGCCTCGACATGCTGGCGCCGAACGATCAGCGCGGGATCGTCGATCGCATCGAGGATTGCGGTTGCCAGGGGCGCGAAGTCTTGCACTGGGCTGGTGCATAATCGGCGCGAGAAGCGCGCGCTAGGTGGCGGCGTCGCGTACCCTGCGATGGTGGCGATAGGCACCGACCGCCAGAATGATCAGGATCGGATAGCTCCAGAAACGAAGCGCCGCGCCATAGGCATGCGGCAGCAAATCGATGTTTACGCCCTTCAACATATGCCCGATGGCCGTCGTGAGCTGCAGCCCCGCAATCCATAGCGGCCAGAAGCGGTCGGAACGAAGAGCGACCAGGACAAATACCAGCAACGTCAACGAATCGACGACCAATACGCCCTCTTCGACGCTGCTGTACCGTTCGCGCAGCGGCGCGATCACCAGATGCGTTGCAAGGACCGCCAGGCAGCAGGCGATGGCGATCACGCGCGCATCCCGATTGCCCCGCCACAGCGCGTAGCCGCAGCAAAGCACTAGGATGGTCAGGAAGATCGGGGCTCCAAGCATAGGGCCGGCAACCGGACCACGTCGGGCGCGGTCCGGTCAATCCCGAACGTCAGGCGACGATGCGCAGGTTGGCACCCGTCGCCGGCGGGCATTCGTCGGCATCGCCGAAACCGACGGTGCGCAGGCCGGGCACGAACTGCTTCGTCTCCTTGAGCGTGACATGGCAATTGGCCATGCCGCCGCGCGCTTTCACCAGGCTCTGAAAGGCAACGGCTAGCTGTTCGAAGGCTTCGTGGCCGGTGGAGGTGGCGACTCCCATGGTGGCCCGGGCACGGACCATCCGACCCTGGAGTTCGGCGATCTCGGCCAGTGCGGCTTCGATCGCGTCTTCCACGGCGCGGACCTGGGTGGCGACTTCATAGGCGGCGGATTCGATCATTTGCTTGCGCATGACGTGCTTCTCCCCTCGGCGCGAGCAGCCCCGCGCCGTGGCCTTGATCAGCAATGTCGGAACGAGAGGCGGGCTTAGCCGCGGATCATCCTGGAGAGGCTTTCCAGTCCGGCGAGATACATTCCCGCCGAGAAGGTTGCGCCAATTGCGATCAGAACGATCCACACAAGCCGGAGGCCAACGCTCATCTCATTGCTGGGGTGGCTCCTGGTTGCAAACGGCAGTTGCAGGGGAGAGCCAGACCCAACCGGGCTCTGCTCGGTCAAGTTACCGGGAGGACTGGCCTCCCCTGCACGGTCAGCGTGCCGAATCTGTGTGCCAACCGCGGCTTCTTCCTGACCCGCACCGATTTCGGGGTCGATGTACGGCGATTGATGTATCAAACGCTGATATGCGGCATCGTCCGGCGACACCGCGGCCGCCACCATGCGCGCTGCCTCGCCTCGGCGTTCCACGCCAAGCTTCTCGAGCGCGCCCCGGATGCGTTGGTCGACGGTATGCGGGCTAATGCCGAGCCGTGCGGCGATTTCCTTGCTGCTGTGATGACGGTCGACCAGCAGCAGGCATTCAATCTGGCCCTGGCTGAGGCGATCTACTGGAGATTCCGGTGCGGTTGGACCGCCCGTTCTTTCGACGCGATCGGACACCATCACGTGCACCAATATTCCTTCCGAGCTGGGAAATTGTGCAGAACTAAGCCACTCCCACGAATCAACTATCAGAATCCGCAGAAACGCTCAAATTTTTGACGAAATTTCGAACCACCGCACCGCGGAAAGAGTTTCATCCGATTTGGATGCATCGATGCTGGCGATGGTGGAGAGGGCTGGATTCGAACCAGCGTACGCTTGCGCGGGCAGATTTACAGTCTGCTGCCTTTAACCACTCGGCCACCTCTCCAAGGTGTCGGCAGGCGCGCCATGTGGCGGCCAGATAGAGCGCTGTCAACCGCAGGCTGGTCCATTGAGCTGGCTGACGGCTGAGAGCCAAAGTCGCCCCGTCGCTTGGCTCCGGGCGCTCCATAATTTTACCGGGCCCCGCACGGTTAAATTATGGAGCGGGTGAAGGGAATCGAACCCTCGTCGTAAGCTTGGAAGGCTTCTGCTCTACCATTGAGCTACACCCGCGCCGCATCGCGCCAAGCGCCATGCCCCGGCCGCCGATAGGGGTCAGAGATTGAACCTGACCTTACCCGCAGCCGCGGGCTGGCTGCATAGGCAGGACAGCCGCGGCGGGTCAACCCATCCATCAGCTCGCCGTCACCGTCGCGACATGGTCGTCGCTGTTGCGGTCGACATAGTAGTTGTAAGGGTCGACCCCGGCGAACGCCGGCTTCTGCCTGCTGCGCACCACGATCCTTTGCTCGCCGTCGCGGAGCGGCTCGCGCTTCATCACGATCACGTCCTTCTGGGCGAAGGCGCCAATGCCGGGCCGCGCCGTGAATAGCCCGACCTCGATCGGCTCGGCCAGCCTGGCCCTGGTTTCGGCGCCCTTGCCGTCGGCGTAATATTTGCCGGCGGCGACCGTCATGGTCGTCATCCACCCATTGCCGTCGCGGCGGACCTGGGCGTCCTTGACCTTGAGGTCGTAGAGGGTGATCCGCTCGAACAGGTCAGTGATCAACTGCTGCTGTTCGGCGGTCTTCGCTTCCTTGCGGAACTCCTCGATCAGATCGGTCGAGCGCAGGTAAGGCGCACCCTTGAACCGGAATTTGGCGACAAAGCGGGCCAGAGCGCGGTTGACGGCCTCCTCGCCCAATCGCTCCTGCAGCAGATACATTGCCACCGCGCCCTTGCGGTAGTGGACATATTGCTGGTTCTCGACCCGATTGAGCGGCTGCTCCTCGACCGCCTCGCCCTTTCGCCCGGACAGATAATTGTCGAGCTCATATTTGAGGAAGCGGCGGATCTTATCCTCGCCGTGCATCTGCTTCATCACCATCAGCGCCGAATATTGGGCCAGCGTCTCGCTGGTCAGGGTTCCGCCCTGCATGCTGGCCCCGATCACCTGATGCGCCCAATATTGGTGTGCGATCTCGTGGGCGATGACATAGGTGGTGAAATCGATCTCTTCCGGATCGTTGGTATTGGCGACGAAGCCGATCGACTCCGAATAGGGCATCGTCCCCGCGAACGCCTGGGCGAAGCTGGCATAGCCTGGGAATTCGATGATCCGGGCATAGTTGATCTGGTACGGCCCGAAATTGGCCCGGTAATAGTCCAGCGACGTGGCCATCGCCTTCAGCATCTTCGGAACGTTCCAGTCATGGCCGGGGTGATAGAAGACGGACAGCTTGACCCCTTGATGGTCCCGGCTCGCGATCCTGTAATCGGCCGACTGGATCGAGAAGAAGTTGAGGATCGGCGCCGGGCTGACGAAGCGCGCGGTACGGCGGCCGCCCTCCGTCACGTCCGATACCAGATTGCCCGGCGCGATCGGCGTCTGGCCGGCATCGGTGGTGAGGGTGATGTCCGACATGACCCAGTCGGAATCGACATAATTATGCCGGGTCGCGTTCATGTCCTCCAGCTTGGCCAGGCGAAGTTCGGCTGGAAGCCCTTGTCGGCGCCGCTGGGTGCGGTCGCTGAGCAGCCCCAATCGATTCATGCCGATGATCGGCGCGAAGTCGAAATTATTGGCGAAGGTGCCGTTCTCGATCACGTTGGTCGCCTGCCCCTGCGCCCGGAATCCACGGTGCCAGATCCGTGAGACGAAACTAAGCGTCGTGGTCTCACCGGGCGCCAGCGGCCGGTCAAAGCGATAAATCCGATAACCGAACCCCTTGTCGTCGGAGGTCAGTCGGGCACCGCCCACGTCGAGCTTCAGAAATTGGGTATCCTGATCGCCCTGACGAACGTGGATTTCGCTGATCGGTGCATTGGTGTCGTTCCGCAGCTCGTACCGGCCGGCTGTCTCCAGCTTCCGCTCCTTCGGGAACAGCTGCACGTGCAGCACCGCCTTGGTCACGACCGGGCGCGCCAGCTTTTCATATTTCAGATATTTGCGTTCATATTCCGCCGAAAACCGCTCGGCGTCGTCGGACGTCTCGTAACGGTTGAGCTGCTTGATGTTGTGATAGGCATAGGCGCCGGTCCCCCCCATGGCGACGGCGGCAACGCCGGCAATGGCCAGCGGCCCCGCCGTCGCATGACGCCCGATCCGCTTCACCCGAGTCCTGACGCCGAGATCCGTACCGCGCGGCCAGATCAGGTGCGCGACGACCGCCAGCAGGATTCCGAAACACAGCCAGTAGAACTGGAAAACCGCCTTGCCGATCCAGAAGCTGCCGGCGCCGACGAAGTCGCTGAGCGGCACGTCCGGATCCTGCCCATAGCTGTAGAGCGGATTGGAGTAGCCGAGATTACTGAGGAAGATTGACCCGACGAACCAGACGAACATGATTCCCCAGCCGACATATTTGTTGGGGCTGAGCACCTGCACGAAGACCGACAATATGGCGATGTGTAGCCCATTGATCGCGGCAGGAATGATGAACCAGCCGAGATACTGCGGGATGCCGACGAAGTTCGCCCCTTCGACCAGCTGGTAGAACAGTCCCGTGAACATCGCCGCCAGATTGACCACCAGCAGCACGACGAAGATGGCCAGCATCTTGGGGACGGTCATCACCCAGCTGGAAATCGGCGTGGAATCGATGATCTCATTGAGCTTGCGGTCGCGTTCCCGCCACACCAGCTCGCCGCTGTAGAAGACGGCGATCATCAACAGGAAAATCGCCGATCCGCCGCGCACAGTTTCGATGGTCGCCGTCAGCGTCGGATAGTCGGCTGTTCCATAGGTGGATTGGCCGAGCCAGAGCGTCGCTCCGGTGAAACCCACGGCCAGCAGGGCGAGGACGATCAGGCCGGGGCTGGTCAGCACCTGCCTGACTTCGACCCGCAGGCGCGTGACGAACTGAACCCAGCGCGACGGTCGGGCATCGCGCGCGGTGACCGCCTCGCCGCCCAATGTCGGGACGGCCGCCGCGATCCGCTCCTCGCGAGCCTGCTTCCTCGCCAGTTTGCGTAGCTTGCGCTTGGAGGGCGCACGCTCGGTCATCTTGAACCGCCACAGCGTGACACCGAAAAACAGCAGGCCAAGGCCGAGGGCGATCAACCGATTGTAGAGCACCACGCCGTCCAGTGGGATCAGCCGATTGTTCATTTCGGCCTGAGTCCAGTATCGGGTGACCTCGAAGATCGCGCCGTTGCCAAGCGGCTCCCACAGAGCGAAGATTTCCCGATACTCGATCTGCTGGCCGACGATGCTAGCCGTGATCAAATAGACCATCACGAGCACCACCGCGGCGACATAGGACGCCATCATCGACCGGGTCAGCGTCGCCACGCCGAACAGCAGAGCGCTGGTCAGGAAGATGTTGGGCAGGCCGAAAATCGCGTAGTTCCAGGCATAATATTCAAGCTTCTGAGGCCCGACCGTCTCCGGATCGACCCACGGCATCAGCGAGCCGAAAAACATGCCGAGCGGAACGGCAATGTAGCCCACCGCGGCAATGATCAGGCCGCCGAGGAAGCGCCCGAGCACGATCTGCTTGTCGGTGACCCCGGTTGCGCGGACGATCGGCGCGAAGCCGCTGTTATCGTCGCGGACCAGGGCGTTGGCGACGAACGCGGTGGTCACGAACAGATAGAATTGAACGAAGGCGGCGGTGGCGACGGCGATCGCGAACGGCGCATTCTCGTGGACCGTGCCGGGCGTTCCGATGCTGACATTCTCGCTTGCCGTCAGGCCGAAGCCGAGCAGGAAGAAAATGGCCATCGAGACCCAGAAGACCGGGTTCCTGAGCTGGTAACGGATTTCGAATCCGATGATTCCGGCGAGCATGGCGCGTCTCCCGCTCAGGCCGCGCGACGGAGGTTGGACAGGGTCGAGAAATAAACATCCTCGAGCCCGCCCTCGACCGGCTCGAACCCGGCCGGCTGGGTGTCGGACAGGACGTGGATGATCGTGTTGCCGGCGAACAGCCGGGTCGAAATCACCTCATACTTGGCCTGGTGGTCTTCCAGCTCACTGTGGTCGATTGTCTTCTTCCACACCTTGCCGCGCGTCGAGGCGATCAGGTCGCCAGGCTTGCCCTGCAGCTGCAGCCGGCCATTGGCCAGCACCGCCATCAAGGGGCAGAGGTCGGCGACGTCGTCGACGATATGGGTCGACAGGATGACGACGACATTGTCGCCAATCGCGGCCAGCAGGTTCAAAAAGCGGTTGCGCTCCTCGGGGTCGAGGCCGGCGGTCGGCTCGTCGACGATGATCAACTCGGGGTTGCCGATCAAAGCCTGGGCGATGCCGAAACGCTGGCGCATGCCGCCCGAAAAGCCAGCGATGGCCTTGTCGCGCACCGCCCACAAATTGGTCTGGTTGAGCAGGGTTTCGACCACGCTTTTGCGCTCGCCCTTGCCGGTGATGCCCTTCAGCACCGCCAGCTGGTCGAGCATCGCGTAAGCGGAGACGCGCGGGTAAACCCCGAAATCCTGCGGCAGATAGCCGAGCCTCCGACGCAGCGCTTCGGCATCGGCCAGCACGTCGATCTCGCCGAACTTGATGCTGCCGGCGGTCGGTTCCTGGAGG
>DASWTR010000044.1:0-9836 GCA_036402035.1 Sphingomicrobium sp. | reverse complement strand
ACCACCCGGCCGCTCTATTCGCGCGAAGGACTGACGGTCGCCGCGGCCTTCCCCAAGGGCGTCGTGGCCGAACCGCCCCAATCCACCCGCCTCGCCTGGCTATTAGCCGATTGGGGCCCGCCCCTGACCGGCGCCGCCGGGCTGGCCGCGATCCTTGCCTATCTCTTCTACGCCTGGAGCAAGGCGGGCCGCGATCCGCGCCCCGGGACGGTCGTCCCGCTCTTCTCCCCGCCTGACAATCTCTCGCCCGCCGCGATGCGCTACATCGTGGAGCAGAAGCTCGACAATCGCGCCTTCGCCGCAGCGCTGGTCGATAGCGCGGTCAAGGGCCACGTCCGGCTGGTCGAGGAGGACGGCGGCTGGTTCAGCAGTAACAAGCGGCGGATCGAGCGCTTCGTCTACGGCGAAACCCAGCCGCTGGCCGAGGCCGAGCAGGCCGCGCTCAACACTTTAGTCAGCCCCAACCAATCGCTGGCGATGGAACAGGAAAACCACGCCACCTTCTCTGCAGCCAAGAAGGCGCTGACCGACCGGTTCAAGGACGCCTATGACGGCAAGCTATTCCTCCGCAATTATGGCTGGATCGGCGCCGCGGTGGCTGTCTTCATCGGCGCGATTTGGCTCGCCGCGGCGGTAGTCGTGGTCGCCGAAGGCGCGGGCAACCAGCTGCTGGTGCTGTTGTCCACCGCCGGAATGGCGATCGCCGTTCTGGTTTTCCACGCCGCGCCCAACGATAAGGGCGCCGCGCGCTGGATATTCATTCTGATCGCAATCGTCTTCGGCGGCGTCGCACTCGTCCTTGCTTTCCCGCTCATCCCGGAGGCGATGAAGACCGGCAATTGGGTACCGCTCGCCATCCCTCTGATCGGCCTCCCCTTCGTGGTCAGCAGCTTCTGGTGGATGTCGGCCCCGACCAGCGAGGGCCGCGGCGTGCTCGATCGGATTGCCGGCTTCAAACAATATCTGTCGATCACGGAAGCAGATCGGCTGGACCGGATGCAGGCGCCCAAGGACAGCCTCCAGCTGTTCGAGCGCTATCTGCCCTATGCCATCGCGCTTGGGGTCGAAAACCGCTGGGCCGATCGCTACACCGGCCTCCTCGCCGCAGCCGCGGCTGCGCCCAGCGCAAGCCAGGGCTTCGCCTGGTATTCCGGCTCGGCGGATCCGTGGAACGACACCGGCGGCTTCGTCAACTCGATCGGCTCCTCGCTCGCCAGCACGGTCAGTTCCGCTTCGACGGCGCCAGGATCGTCGAGCGGCTCGGGTGGCGGGGGATTTTCAGGCGGCGGCGGCGGCGGCGGAGGTGGCGGCGGATGGTGATATTACTGTTCCCCGGCGTAGGCCGGGGCCCAGGCAGCGCCCCAGGCGCTGCTTCGCACCGCCCTGGACCCCGGCCTGCGCCGGGGAACTAAGAAATCACCACGCCGGCCGTTTCAGCACCAACGTCGGGCCCCCATGATAGCTGGCCTCCCCCACCCGCTCGAACCCCAGCTTCTCCGCAAGCCGGATCGAAGGCGCGTTCTCCGGCGCAATGATCGCCCAGATCGGCGTCGGCTCCAGCGACGCCTCAACCCACTCGATCACCGCCCGGCAGGCCTCCCCAGCCATCCCCTGCCCATGGACCTCGTGGGAAAATATCCAGCCCATCTCCGGCTCTTCGCCGAACTCGGGCTCCAGGTCGCGCCAGGCGGTGAAGATGCCAGCGTTGCCGATCAGCTTGGCATCGCTCGTGCGTTCGACCGCCCAGGTGCCGAAACCGTTCAGCACCCAGCTGCCAGCCGACGCCACAACGCGCCGCCAGCACTCTTCCTGTCCCATCGGCTCAGGACCGAAGTGGCGGTGGACATCAGGGTGCTGAAGAAGGGCATGGTAGGGCCGGAAATCCGCCTTGGACCACGGACGCAAGCGCAGGCGCTCGGTTTCGATCACCGGCGCCTGCGTGATTTGTATGGATCCCGGAGCGATTCCGGGATGATCGCTCACGCGATCACTTCTTTCCGAGCGTGAGGCCGCCGAAACGCTTGTTGAAGCGCGCGACCTGGCCGCCGGTGTCGAGCATCTGGCCACGTCCGCCGGTCCAGGCCGGGTGGGCGGTCGGATCGATTTCGAGGTGCAGCGTGTCGCCCTCTTTGCCCCAGGTCGACCGGGTCTGATACTTGGTGCCATCGGTCATTTCGACCGTGATGAAGTGATAATCGGGGTGCGTCCCGCTCTTCATGATCAATTCCTTTGGATTGGCTGGTTCCGACCAGCCTGAAAATCGAAGCGGGCCCCTAGCCGAAGCTGCCCGGCTTGACAAGGCTGTAGCCCCGGCGCACGTCGCCGCCAGCGACCAGGGTCCCGCGGCGTAATGCCGTGGGCGAAGGGGGAAGCCGGCGAACATCCGGCACTGTGCCCGCAACTGTGATCTCGGCATCTGCTGAGCGTAGTCAGATACCCGCCTTGGCCCGTCGTCCGTTTCCTCGGCCGGGACCAGCCTTGGGACGTGGGAGAAGCGCGCCTGGAGGATCGGCGTGGCCCTTCCCTCCGTGACGACATGTCATGGAAAGGAAGGACTATAAATGCTTGATTTCCCTGCTGTTGAGCAACCCGTCATCGTCGTCACCGCCTCCCGCGCCGAGGAGCAGGCGGACCAGACCCCAGCCAGCGTCACGCTGATCGATGCCCAGCGCATCGAGCGTATCGGCTCCCCGCTGGTGCCGGATCTCCTGCGGCTCGTCCCTTCGGTCGCGGTCGCGACCAGCGGACCGGCCGGCTCGCTGACCCAGGTCCGCATTCGCGGCGCCGAGGCCAACCACACACTGTTGTTCGTCGAAGGCATTCGCGCCAACGACCCTGCGGCCGGTAACGAGCCGCGCTTCGAGCTATTGAACGCCGACCTCGCCAGCCGGATCGAGGTGGTGCGCGGGCCGCAATCGGCGCTGTGGGGCTCCGAGGCGATCGGCGGCGTCATCGCTGTGAGCGGCGCAGCGCCAGGATCGGCTGGCACGCAAGCTTTTGTCGAAGGCGGCAGCCGCAACACATGGCGCGGCGCGGCGCGCACGGAAGTGGGCGATGCCGACCAGGGCTTTTCGATCGGCCTCGCCGGCCAGCGCAGCGACGGCATCGACAGCTTCCTCGGCGGCGGCGAGAAGGACGGCTACCAAAACCTCGGCCTCCGTGCCACTGGCCGCTACCGCGTCTCCCCATCCGTTCTGCTCGGCGCCTCGGGCTTCGCCCTGCGCGGCAAGAGCGAGTTTGACGGCTACCTGCCGGTGTTTCCGTTCCCCCGCGCCGACACTCGCGACGAAACCCATAACAAGTTGAGCGCTGGCCGGCTGTTCGCTGAGCTGGGCGACCGAAGGAAAAGTTACGCCCTTGCGTCGACAAGCCTGCTCGGCTCCTCCAACCGCAACGAAGTCGGCGACCAGCCGCTCAACCGCACCGAGGCGCGGCGGCGGGCTCTCTCTCTTGAGGGCGGACATCACATGGGCCAGCACCAACTGATTGCCGCGTTGGAGAGCGAGCGGGAAACCTTCAAGGCACGCGACACCAACTTCGGCGGCGCCACAGAGCAGGATCGATCACGCAACCATCACTCGCTGACGGCCGAATGGCGCGTTGATGGGCTCGGGCCGGTTAGCGCGGGGTTGGCCATCCGCCACGACATCTTCTCGCGCTTCAAGGACGCGACCAGCTTCCGCGCCTCGGTGAAGGGGAATCTTGGAAGCGGCCTTTCCGTCTCGGCAAACTTCGGCGAAGGCATCGCGCAGCCGACATTCTTCGATCTCTACGGCTTCACTCCGCAAAGTTTCGTCGGAAACCCTGATCTGAGACCGGAATCCAGCCGCGGCGGCGACATTTCGCTGCGCTATGCGTCGGATCGGCTCGGCGGTGCGGTCACCTACTTCCGCCAGCGGCTGAAGGACGAGATCGCGACCGTCTTTTTGCCCAACTTCACCTCCACAGCGATCAATGCCGATGGCAAGAGCAAGCGGCAGGGCATTGAGGTGGAAAGCTATTATCACCATTCGGATGCCCTTCGCCTGACTATCAACTATGCCTGGCTGAAGGCCAGCGAGCCTGATGTCGGCGATGGCCGATTGAAAGAGCCACGGCGGCCGAAGCATAGCGGCAGCATCGCACTGGACGGCACGAAGGGTCGGCTGACCTATGGCGCAGCCATCGCCTATTCCGGGGAGCGGGTGGATACCAACTTCGATGTCTTCCCGGCGCTCGACGTCAGGCTCGATCCTTACTGGCTGGCCAGCGCGCGCGTCGCCTATCGCTTGACCGGCGAGCTGGAGGCGCATGTCCGCGTCGCCAACGCCTTCGACGACGAGTATCAGGACGCGATTGGCTACCGATCGGAGGGGAGGAGCATCCATGCCGGGCTTCGCGTCGCTCTTGGCAGCTAGCGCCGTCAGGGTCGCATCGCTCAATATGTGCACTGACGAATATCTCCTGCTGCTGGCCCGGCCGCGGGAGATCGCCAGCGTCAGCCGCCTGTCGCGCGATCCGGCCGACAGCTCGCTGTGGCGGCTTGGCCAGCGCTTTCCCGGCAACCGGGGCGATTTGGAAAGCGCCTTAAAGACGCGGCCCAACCTGTTGATTACCATGGGCGGAAGCGGGCGATCGACGGCAATGATCGCACAGCGCATGGGGCTCCAAACGGTCGACCTTCCCTTCCCTGCGACGATTGCCGACGTCGCCAAAGGAATGCGGCTGGTGGCCCGCGCCCTGGGAAACGAACGGCGCGCCTGGCGCTGGCAAGCGGAGCTGGCCGATCTGCAGCGTTCCGCCCCGCGGCTTCGTGATGCCATCTTCCTCGGCGCGGGCGGCAACAGCGTCGGTGCACAGTCGGTCGAGGCGGAATGGATGGGGCTTGCGGGCCTCAAGCAAAGAGCGCTGCCGGGCGGGCGGGCGACGCTTGAGCTGCTGGCAACTCGTCCCCCATCGGTGCTGCTCCGCTCGACCTATCGCCGGTCCGAACGTTCGCTGGGCCAGGTCTGGCTCGATCACCCGCTCGCCAGGCCGAAGGCGTCCAAAGTCGTTACCGTCGATGGTCGGCCCTGGACCTGTGCCGGGCCGCTGATGCTCGGCGAGGTCAAGCGGCTGAGAGGCCAGTTGTGAGACTGTTGCTTGCTATCCTGCTACTTGTCGGAGCGGCTGCGCACTTGCTGCTGCCCTTCACGCCTTTGCGAGAAGCGCAAGCGATCGATCCTGCGCTCGCAGACCTGATCCTGGTGGAGCTTCGCCTGCCCCGAACGCTGCTGGTCCTCGGCTATGGCGCTGTGCTCGGCATCAGCGGAGCTGCGCTACAGGCGATGTTCGCCAACCCCCTCGCCTCTCCCGACATCAGCGGCGCCTCGAGCGGCGCTGCGCTTGGCGCCGTGCTCGGCGGCTATTGGCTCGGCCTCACCCAACCGCTGCTTCTCGCCGCATGCGGTGCTGCTGGCGCTCTCGGCACCCTGGCGCTGCTGGTGACACTGGCCGGTCGACGTGCGGATACAGCGACGCTGCTGCTCGCTGGCCTCGCCATCTCCCTCGCGGCCGGAGCCGCCACAAGCCTGGCGCTGGCGCTCGCGCCCTCCCCCTTCGCTTTCTACGATGCCTATGACTGGCTGATGGGCAATTTCGCCGATCGCAGCCTGGCCCAGGCCGCGGCGGCCTTGATCCCTGCCGCAATCGCCTCAACCCTGCTCCTTCGGCGCGCCAAGGCGCTCGACCTCACGGCGCTCGGCGAAGACGTCGCCGCTTCGCTTGGCCTGAAACCCCGCCGGATCGCCTTCGAGGTCATCGCCCTGTCCGCCATCGCCGTCGGCGCCTGCGTCTCGGTTGCCGGAGCGATCGGCTTCGTCGGTCTGGTTGCGCCGGTGTTCGGCCGTCACCTGAGCCGGGGCCACCCCGGCAGCGCCATGATTCCTGCCGCTTTGGCCGGCGCAATCCTGCTCGCCGCGGCCGATCTCGTTGTCCGCTCCATCCCGCTCGACCGCGCGATCCCGGTCGGCGTCGTTACCGCCCTGTTCGGAACGCCCTTGTTCGTCTGGCTGGTGGTCACCATGCGGCGGAGGGTGACGGCATGACGTCACTTTCCGCGCGCCAGGTCGCGATCCCGGGGCGCCTCCAGCCCACCGATCTGGACACCCAAACTGGCGAGCTCATCGCGCTGGTCGGCCCTAACGGCGGCGGCAAGACCAGCCTTCTCCGCGCCCTCGCCCGGATCGAGACCGCCGCCGGCGTCGTGGCGATTGAAGGCGAAGACCTTGACGAGGCTCCCCTCGCCCGCCGCCGTCAGCTCCTCTCGTTCCTTCCCGCCTCGCGCGATGTCGCCTGGCCGATCTCCGCCCGGGACGTGATCGCGCTCGGTCTGGGCTGGCCAGATGCAGCGCGGATCGACGAGCTGCTCACGCTGCTGGAGTTGGACTCGCTGGCGGCCCGGCCCGTCAACCGTCTTTCGACCGGCGAGCGCGCCCGTGTCCTGTTCGCCCGTGCCCTCGCCGCAAATCCAACAGCGCTGCTGCTCGACGAGCCGCTATCCAACCTCGACCCCTATTGGGTCCTCCGTATCATCGCGATCTTGGAAACCGCTGCACAGTCCGGCCAGACCGTCCTGGTTGCTCTCCACGATCTGGGCCAGCTCCACCATTTCGGCCGCGCCCTGCTGATCGCCGATGGCAAGGTCCAGATGGACGAAGCGCCCGCCAGCCTGGTGGCCAGCGAGCGCTTCGAACAGATATTCCGCATCCAGACCGCCAACGGCGGCTGGGAGATCAGGCGCTAGGCGGGTCGGCGATCATTGCCGTGAAATTCGCTTCGGCCACAGTCTTGCCGTCGACCGAGGCCTTGCCAGCGAACTTGCACACCGTCGCCCGCTTCTGGACGAACTCGACGTCGAGCTGCAGCAGGCAGCCCGGCTCGACCGGGTTGCGGAACTTTGCTCCCTCGATGGCCATGAAGTAGACCAGCTTGCCGCTGTTCGCGAGGCCGAGGCTTTCGACCGCCAGAACTCCGGCGGCCTGGGCCAGCGCCTCGACGATCAGCACGCCGGGCATGATCGGCCTTCCCGGGAAATGCCCCTGGAAGAAGCCCTCGTTCATGCTGACCGCCTTGATCGCGGTGATCGACTGGTCCGGGACGATCGTCTCGATCCGGTCGACCAGCAGCATCGGATAACGATGCGGCAGCGCCGCCATCACCCGCTGGATATTCAGCGGGCCGATCGCGGCCCCTTCGCCTTCTCCGCTCACCGGCCTTGCGGAGTCTGCTGGGTCTGCTGCTGCGGAAGCGGCGTGACGCTAACCGAAGGCAGCGATGCGTTCAGTGCAGCCAGCACCTCGTTGGTCGCGTTGACCGCGTTGCCGTGAGCAAGAGTCGAGCCGACGTCGACGGCCAGGTTGGCGCCCTTCTGGGTCATCACCTGGTTGATCGCAGGCTGCAGCCGTTCGTTGATCTGACGCAGGACGTTGGCCTGGATCGACTGGATATTCTGCTGGCCCCGGGCCAGTTCCTGGTTGGCCGTTTCCTGGCGCTGCTGGAACGCCTTGATCCGGTTCTGCAGCGCGGTGTCGGGCTGCTTGCCGGCCAGCGCGTTGACCGCGGTCTGGATAGCCTGGCCCTCGGGGCGCAGCTGCGTTTCGAGCGTCTGCTGGCGGGTGCGGAGCGCTTGGACCTGCGACTGGAGCTGAGTCTGTGCGGTCCGGCAGGCGTTGCACTCGCGGTAAACCCGGTCGGTGTCGACGACTACGGCGACGGTGGCGGGGGCGCGCTGGGCCATCACTGGCGTTGCTAGAACGGAAGCCGCAACCATGGCGGCAGCAAGATAGGTCTTCATCAGAATTGGGTTCCTACGTTGAATGAGAAAAATTTGGTTTCATCGCCCCGCTGCTTGAGCAGTGCCTTGGCGATATCGATGCGAAGCGGGCCGAACGGCGATACCCAGTTGACGCCGATACCAACCGACAGGCGCGGCTTGATCGAGTCACCAAGGTAGAATTCCTTGAACCCCGGCGAATAAATCCAGTTGTCGGTGGTTTCCGGCGTGTCCGCGCCGGGGCAGACTTGACCCGGCTCCAGTTCGAACGGATCATCCGTCGTGTTGCCGCTCGGCGGGAAGCAGGTACCCGGAATATCGAGCAGCTCCGGCCGCTTCAGGTTCCAGACCGATCCGACGTCGACGAACGCCGAAGGACGCAGGCCCAGATTCTTGAGCGTCGAGTTGGTCGGGAATTCGATCTCCAGCCGGCCCATGTAGAAGGCCTGACCGCCAAGCGCGTCGCTGACCTCGTTCTTCGGATCGTCGTCCAGCTCAGTCGCCGTCAAATAGGGGATGCGGACCACGCGCGGACCGATGCCGCGAATGTCGAAGCCGCGCATGGTCGGCCCGAAGAAGCGATCGCTGATCCGGATCGGATCCCGGCCCGGCTCGCTTTCGTCCTGGAGTGGGTGGATATAGCCGCCCTCGCCGTGGATCGACATGACGAAGCCAGCCGGCAGGCTGAAATATTTCGTCGCGTCGATCCGCGACCGCAAATATTTGGTGTCGCCGCCCAAGCCCGCGAAATCCTGGCTGAGGACCACCCGCTGGCCCCGCGTCGCGCGGATGCCGTTGGTGTCGTCATAGGCGACCGTATATCCGATCGACGACGTCAGCCGCGTACCCAGCTCCTGGCAGAGATAGCGACCGGCCTTGCGGGGGTCGCATTCGGCTGGCAACGGACCGTTCGATCCGGTTAGCGGGCCGTTGGGGCCGTCGGGGTCGGGCTCGAAGTCCGGATCGGTGAAGAACAGATCCTCGTCGAGCGAGATATCGTCGTGGACCAGCGAATAGCGGGTTCCGAAGCTGATATATTCGGTCACCGGGAAGCCCAGCCGGAGCGAGCTGCCGATCGATTTCTGGCCATAGGTTTCGTTGCGGTCGCCCTGACCGTCATAGTTGAAGCTGTTGTAGTCGCGGTAGAAGATCTCGCCGCCCAGCAGGATGCTCTTGTCGAACAGATAAGGCTCGGTGAAGCCGGCCGAAATTTGCTTCGAATAGCGCGAATAGCTGACGCCGGTCTGCAGGACCTGGCCCTTGCCCATGAAGTTCCGCTGGGCGACCGACGCCGACAGGATGAATTTCTCGAGGCTCGAATAGCCGGCCGACAGCTGCAGCTCGCCGGTCGACTTCTCTTCAACGTCGACGTTCAGGATGACGCGGTCGTTGGACGAGCCCTGCGCCTGCTTGATCTCCAGATTTTCCTGGAAGAAGCCGAGGCTCTGGATCCGGTCCTGGCTACGCTTCACCTTGAACGCATTGAACGCGTCGCCTTCGTTCAGGCGGAACTCGCGGCGGATCACCTTGTCGCGGGTGACGGTGTTGCCCTGGATGTTGATCCGCTCGACATAGACGCGCGGCGTTTCGCCGACGCGGAAGGTGAGGTTCATCTCCCGCTTCTCGGCGTCACGCTCAAAGTTGGGCGACACGTCGGCGAAGGCATAGCCGCGGGCGCCGGCAAGCTCGTTGAGGCCGGTGACGGTGTCCTCGACCAGCTTGGCGTTGAACCATTGGCCCGGCTTGATCCTCACGATCGACTTGACCAGATCGGCGTTGAAGTCGCGCAGCTCGCTTTCCGCCTCGACCGTGCCGAATTTGTAGCGCGGCCCTTCCTCGATCACATAGGTGATGATGAAGTCCTTGCGGTCCGGCGTGAGCTCGGCCAGCGCCGAGACCACACGGAAATCGGCATAGCCCTCGGTGAGATAGAAGGCGCGCAGCTTCTGCTGGTCAGCGGCCAGGCGGTCGGGATCATAGCTGTCGTTCGACTTGATGAAGCCGAGGATGCCGCCTGCTTCCCTGGTGAACATCTCCTTGCGGA
>DASWTR010000043.1:0-3508 GCA_036402035.1 Sphingomicrobium sp. | reverse complement strand
CGAGTCATGCACGTCGATGTTGAAGTTGAGGGCGGCGAAGCAATCGCCCTGCGCGTGCGCGAGGAGCTGGGCCGTCGCCGGCTGTCGCGGCAGTGGCTGGCCGACGAGGCGCGGGTCAGCCTGTCGACACTGGAGAAAGCGCTGAGCGGTCGTCGTCCTTTCACCCTGGCTACGGTGGTTCGGCTGGAGGATGCGCTCGGCGTCAGCCTGCGGAGCGGCGCCGTTGCCGCCCCGGCGAGTCTCTACGCGCCCGACTCGATGGGCGCTTACGCCCGTCCCGGCGTGCAATGGCTCGAGGGCACCTACCTGACGCTGCGGCCATCGTTCAGCGAACAGGACGCGATTTTCGCCTATCTGACGGAGATTGGTTGGGACGATGGCAAGGGCCACCTGACATTCAGCGAAGCCGGCCGGTTGGACAGCCAATATGAGCAGAAGGGCTTTGTCTCCTTCCCGCATCTGTCGGGCAATATCTACCTGGTCACGATCTTCGAAGGTCAGTACCGGCTCGCCTTGCTCAACCGTCCCGCGGGCGGCGGTACCATTAGCGGAATCCTTACCACGCTGGCGGCAGGGCAGGGGGCGCAGCTGATCCCCGCAGCCGTGCCGATCATATTGCTGCCGATGATCAATCGCCCCGACCCCCAGCTGGGCGTCGTCCGCCATGGTGACCCGGCCTACGAGGATTATCGTTCCTGCGTCGACTGCATCACGGAGCGAGGTTTCGCCCTGTTCCCCCATTGAGTGACTGCCGCTAAGCAGCGCGGATGAAGCTCGTCACGTTCAACATCAACGGCATCCGCGCCCGCCTGCCGCGCTTGCTCGAATATCTGGCGCGAGAGCGGCCCGACATCGCCTGCCTGCAAGAACTCAAATGCGCCGACGAGGCGCTGCCGATCGCGAACATCGAGGGCGCCGGATACAATGCCGTGTGGCATGGCCAGAAGGGCTTCAACGGAGTCGCGGTCCTCGCCCGCGGCAAGGCGCCAACACTCCGCCAAGTCGGGCTTCCCGGCGACCCCGACGACAGCCATAGCCGCTATATCGAGGCCGAAGTCGACGGCCTGATCGTGGCATCGATCTATTTGCCCAACGGTAACCCGGTCGGCACCGAGAAGTTCGACTATAAGCTGCGCTGGATGGACCGCCTCCGCGAGCGCGCCGCGGCGATCCTGGCCGAGGAAAGGCCGGCGGTGCTGGCCGGCGATTACAACGTTATCCCCGAGGACCGCGACACCTTCTCGCGCCGAGCAATGGCCAATGACGCGCTGTTCCAGCCGGAAAGCCAGTCAGCGTATCGCACCATCGTCAATCAGGGGTGGACCGATGCGCTGCGCGCGCTCAACCCGAACGAGGAGCGGCTCTACACCTTCTGGGATTACACTGCTGGCGCCTGGCCGCGCGACGCGGGCTTCCGCATCGACCATCTGCTGTGTTCGCCGCAGGCGGCGGACCGGTTACGTGGCGCCGAAGTCCACAAATGGGCGCGGGCCGAGGAAAAGGCCTCCGACCACGCGCCGGTGGCCATAGAGCTAGACTAGATCGTTCGTCGCCATAACTCGGCAGAATTCGAAGCCGAGCGTCGCGACGTGCGCGGCCTGCACCGCTTCGGCCGGAATCGTGCCGGCGGTCGCGCTGGGCAGGTCGAAACAGTCGCAGGCGTCCTCGACCAGCAGCATGTCCCAGCCCACGTTGGCGCCAGTGCGCACGGTGGTCGACACGCACATGTCGGTCGAGATGCCGAAGGCGACGACATGGCGCGCGCCGATCCGCCGCAGCCTGAGGTCGAGGTCGGTGCCGATGAAGGCGCTGTTGACGCTCTTGGTAACCAGCGGTTCGCCGGCCAGCGGCTCGAAGCCGGGGCGGAAGCGGTTGCCCTCGCTCCCGGGGCTCAGCGAAGAACCGTCGACCGCGGAATCATGGCGGACATGGATGATCGGCCGCCCCGCCTCGCGCCATTTGCCGAGCAAGGCGAGCCCGTTGGCATCGACCCGGTCGTTCCAGCGCCGTGGCCCGGGTGGGGCGTCGAAGGCCCGCTGCATGTCGATCGGCAACAATACGGCTTGGTCGAGGTCGAGGGTCATGGGTGGCTCCTTGATCCACCCTAGATGACGGTTTCATTCGCCGCTTTCATTGGGCAGGATGCCGGAACTGGCGGCAGAATGACGGAAATCGAGCCTTGAAACTGGACGATCGCGATCGGCGCTTGATCGAGCTGCTGCGGCGCGATGCGCGGCGGCCGGTGGTGGCGCTTGCGCGCGACCTCAACCTGTCTCGCAGCGCGACGCAGGAGCGGCTGACGCGGCTGCTATCGTCGGGCGTGATCGGCGGCTTCACCATCCGCGAGGGGAAGGGCGACGGGGCAAAGCAATCCGCCTATCTGATGGTCTCGTTTCAACCTGGTTATCGCTGCGCCCAGGTGTTGCCGAAGCTGCTGCAGATCCGTTCGATCGGCCTGATTCATTCGGTCACCGGCCCGATCGATCTGATCATCCGGGTCGACGCCGACGACGTCGCGGGCGTGGAGTCATGCCGGTCGGCCGTGGCGGAGGTGGCCGGGATCGAGTCCGTGTCGACCTCGGTCGTGCTAGAACGGCACCTCGATTAGCGGGGTTAAAGCGCCTTGCCGTAAATCCGGTAGACGTGATTGATATCCGCCCCCGGCAGCTGGGCGATCGACATCATCCCCTGATTGTCCTCCAGCACCCAGCCGAACTCGCCGACGTTGATGCCATATTTGTCGACACAGACGCGGCGGGTGAATTCGATCAGCATGAAGGCCAGCTGGCTCGCCATCCGGCCGCCCTGGAGCGATTTGCGGACACCCATAAGCGGCACGCGGACCCGCTTGGTCCTGACCTTGTGCAGCCGCCACAGCAATTTCGCCCAGCCGAACGGGAACAGGCTGCCATTGAGGTCGCGGATCATTTCGTTGAGATCGGGGATGGTGATCATGAAAGCGACCGGCTCCCCGTCGACCTCCGCGATCTTGACCAGATCCTCGACGATGATCGGCTTCAGCTTCTTGCCGGCATAGGCGATCTCCTCGTCGGTCAAGGGGATGAAGCCCCAATTGTCTGACCAGGCGTCGTTCAAGATGTCGAGGATGATCGCCGCTTCTTGGTCGAACCGCGACTTGTCGACGTCGCGAATGCGGATGCGCGGATTGGCCTCGCCGGTCCGGATCAGCCGGTCGATCACCGGGATCATGTCGATGCGGATGTCGAGCTCGAAGGTGAAGAGGTCCTTGGCCTTTAGATAACCAGCCGCCTCGATCCAGCCGGCATATTCGGGCCGGTGATGGCCCATCATCACCAGCGGGGGCTCGTCGAACCCTTTGATCAGCAGGCCAGGCTCGTCCCAGATGGAGATAGTGATCGGCCCGAGCGCCCTCACCATGCCCTCACCGCGCAGCCATTGCTCTGCATGCGCAATCAGCGCCGCGGCCGCCTCGCCATCGAGCGCCTCGAAGAAGCCCCATTGGCCGGTGCCCGGCTCCATATGCTGC
>DASWTR010000042.1:0-3378 GCA_036402035.1 Sphingomicrobium sp. | reverse complement strand
AGGCGACGATCAGGCCAACGCCCGCACCGCCTCCGATCATCAATGTGCGGCGGGAAACCGCGGGCAGCTTCATCGGCTAGGCGTGCTGCTGCTTGAGCAGGACCCGGGCGATCTTGCCGGTGCCGAGGCGCGGTAGCGGATCGTCGGAAAAGATCATCCGCGCCGGCACCTTGAACGCAGCCAGCCGGCCTTCGAGGAATTTGCGAAGTTCGTCCTCGGAAATACTGCTGCCCTCGCGCCGGTGGAGCACGGCGACCGGCACTTCGCCGAGCCGCTCGTCAGGCGCTGCGAACACCGCCGCCTCGGCGATGCCCTCACAGCCATAGAGTGCGGCCTCGACCTCGGCCGCAGAAATATTTTCGCCGCCGCGAATGATGATGTCCTTCTTGCGGTCGACGATGAACAGATAGCCGTCCTCGTCGAGATAGCCGACGTCCCCCGTCTTCATATAATTGTCGGCGGTGAAGGCCGCCGCGGTGGCTTCGGGATTCTGCCAATAGCATTTGATGTTGGCCGCCGAGCGGATGGCGATCTCGCCGCGTTCGCCCGGCGGAAGATGGCGGTCGTCCTCGCCGAGGATCGCGAGATCGACAAACGGCACTTGCGCGCGGCCGGTCGAAGCAGGCTTGGCGGCATAATTGTCCCAGAAATTGCCGCAGCCGACCGCGTTGGTTTCGGTCAGGCCATAGCCGAGCGCAGGCTGAGCGCCGGGGAAGCTGCCCCGCAGCCGCTCGACGTGAGCGACGGGCCGCGGTGCGCCGCCGGCGGCGATGTCGGTCAGCGTGCTGAGGTCGTAATTGCCTCGATCGGGATGGTTCATCAGTTCGAGGCTCATCGTCGGCACGCCGACAAAATAGGTGATCCTCTCTTTCTCGATCAGCCGTAGCGCCTCGCCCGCATCCCATTTCGGCATCAGCACCATGCCGCGCGAGATGACGAAGCTGTTGAGCATCACTGGCACTTCACCGGTGACATGGAACAACGGCACGACGACTAGCGTCTTGAGCGGGTTGGGCGGCGGCCGCCCCTCGGATTCCAGGATGCCACGCAAGGTCATCAGCGCGGTGGCGTAGGCATAGACCCCAGTCGTCACAGCCCGATGGGTCGATAGCGCGCCTTTGGCCTCGCCAGTCGAACCGGAGGTGAACAGGATGGTCGCGTCGTCATCCGGTGAAACGTCGGGTAGCGCAACCTGCTCGGTGCCCTTCGCCATAAGGTCTGCGAAAGCATCCGCGCTATGGCGATCGATGTCGATCGCTTCAACCGAGCAGGTCGCACAGGTTGCGGCGATCCGCTTGGCCCTGGGAGTGTCGGCCAGGATCAGCTTCGGCTCCGTAAGCTGAAGCGCATGCTCCAGCTCGTCCGGCTGCCACCAACCGTTGAGCAGCGTCGCCACCGCTCCGGCCTTGAGCGCGGCCATATAGGACAGGATCCAGGCCGGGCAGTTGCGCATGGCGATGCCGACGCGGTCGCCCTTTCCGATCCCGCGCGCCACAAGGCCGCGTGCGAGCTGATCCGACAGCTCGTCGAGCTGCCGAAATGTAAGCCGCTCATCCCCCGCGATGACCGCTTCGACATCGGCGTAGAGAGTGCAGAAGGTCTTGAAGAACAGGGGCAGCGTCGCTGGGAAGTTGGCGACGATCGTCTGTCCTTTGTCGTCCTTGTCGAGCACGACCCGCCCACCCGGGCCGGTGACCGCGGCCAATACCGCGTCATATTTCCGGTCGAGCTCGCTGGCGGCCATCCGTCTCTCCTTGGACTTTCCTTTTTGCCACCCTATGAGGCAGCAACGAAGAGGGGAAGCCCATGAGTGCAGCAGTGTTGGCGTTGACGGCGTCGGCGGGGATCGCCTTCCCCGACTTGGGGCTCGATCCGGTAGCGCTCGACCTCGGTTTCTTCCAGCTGCGCTGGTACAGCCTCGCCTATCTGGCCGGCATCTTCATCGGCTATTGGTATTTGCTGAAGCTGTTGAAGCAGCCCGGCGCGCCAATGGCCCGCCGCCACGCCGACGATTTGGTGTTCTACGCCGCGCTCGGCATCATTCTCGGTGGCAGGCTCGGCTATGTGCTGTTCTATAACCTTCCCTATTATCTGGAGAATCCGGCCGACATATTGAAGCTGTGGGACGGCGGCATGAGCTTCCACGGCGGGGTGATCGGCACCTCGCTCGGCATCCTCTATCTGGCGCGCAAGGATAAGCTCAACTGGCTGCGCATCCATGACTATGTCGCTTGCTGCGTGCCGTTCGGACTGTTCTTCGGGCGGCTGGCCAACTTCATCAATCAGGAGCTGTGGGGCGCTCCGACCGACGTTCCATGGGCGGTCCGTTTCGTCGAAGCCACGCCCTACGGCGGCACGCTCGGCCCGCCGCGCCATCCCAGCCAGCTTTATGAAGCGGTGCTGGAAGGCCTTGTGTTGTTCGTCATCCTTTGGCTCATGTTCTGGCGGACGCAGGCGCGCTACGAGCCGGGCAAGCTGGTCGGTGCCTTCATCTTCTTCTACGGCATCTTCCGCTTCGGCGTGGAATTTATCCGCGAGCCTGATAGCCAGCTGGTCGAATTCGCGCAGGCGACCGGCTTGCACATGGGTCAGTGGCTGACCGTACCGATGATTCTCGGCGGCCTCTATCTCATGGCCACGGCGAAAAAGCGGCGCGAGCGGGTCGAGCCCACCGCGGGCACGACCAGCGTCGCGTGACCCCACTCGGACGCGCTCTGGCGGAGCGCATCCGCACGGAAGGACCGCTCAGCGTCGAGGCCTATATGGAGGCCTGCAACGCCTACTATTACGCGACCCGCGACCCGCTTGGCGGCGCCGGTGATTTCACCACCGCGCCCGAAATCCATCAGATGTTCGGCGAACTGGTTGGCGCGGCCCTCGCCGACGTCTGGACCCGCGCGGGCAAACCAGCCGACGCGATCTATGCCGAACTCGGGCCAGGCCGGGGGACGCTTGCGAGCGACGCGCTGCGAGTCCTTCGTCGTGCGGGCTTCGCGGGCGAGGTCCATCTCGTCGAAATCAGCCCAGCGCTCCGCGGGGCCCAATCGGAACGCCTGCCCGAAGCCAAATTCCACGATTCAGTGGATAGCCTGCCGGCCGCGCCGCTGTTGCTGGCCGCCAACGAGTTTTTCGACGCGCTGCCGGTACAGCAGTTCGTCGAGGGCCGCGAACGGCGGGTGATTCTTGCAGCCGGTGGCTTCGCGTTCGATCGCGACGGGTCGATCGTCGAACGCTCCCCGGCGCGCCAGGAGGCCATCGCTCAGCTTGCCAATCATCTTTCCAACCACGGCGGCGCGGCGGTCATCATCGACTATGGCTATGCCGAGGGGGAGCAGGGCGACACGCTGCAAGCGGTGCGGGGGCATCAATTTTCCTACG
>DASWTR010000041.1:0-3592 GCA_036402035.1 Sphingomicrobium sp. | reverse complement strand
GATGAGCGGCGACAGGGCGCTGTGGGCCGCGGCGCTGATGCTGGTCTTTGCCTATGCCGCGGCCCGGTTCGGCGGGGTGCTGGCCGATAATCTTCGCAACGCCATATTCGAGAAGGTCGGGCAGCAGGCGGCGCGGCGGCTCGCCGCGCGGGTGTTCCGACACGTCCACAATCTGTCGCTGCGCTTCCACCTCGAGCGGCGCACCGGCAGCCTGACCAAGATCGTCGAGCGCGGCACCAAGAGCATCGACATGATGCTCTACTTCCTGCTGTTCAACATCGCCCCCACGCTGATCGAGCTGGTCGCGATCTGCGTGATCTTCTGGCTGAAGTTCGGCGCGGGAATGGTCGCGGCGACGCTTGTTTTCGTCGCGCTCTACATTGGGTTCACCCGCGTGGTCACCGACTGGCGGACCAAGCTGCAGCGGGAGATGAACGAGGTCGACAATCGCGCGATCGGCCGGGCGGTCGACAGCCTGCTCAACTACGAGACGGTCAAATACTTCGGCGCCGAGGAGCGCGAGGCCCAGCGCTACGACGAGGCAATCGCTGCCTATGCGCGGGCGGCGACGCGGAACGAGACCAGCCTCGCCTGGCTCAATATCGGTCAGAGCCTGATCACCAATGTGATGATGGCCGGAGCGATGGGCTTCACCGTCTGGGGCTGGAGCCAGGGGTGGTTTACGCCGGGCGACGTGGTACTGGTCAATTCGCTGCTGATGCAGCTGTTCCGCCCCCTCGACATGCTGGGATGGGTCTATCGCTCGATCCGGCAAGGCTTGATCGACATGGAGGCGATGTTCGAGCTGACCGACACGCCGGCCGAGGTGGTCGATGCTCCCGGCGCGCCGGAGCTGGTGGTAAGCGACGGCCATGTCCGGTTCGAGGATGTGGCGTTCGGCTATGAGCCCGAACGGATCATCCTGAAAGGCGTGACATTGGACGTTCCAGCCGGAACCAGCCTGGCGGTGGTGGGTCCGTCGGGCGCGGGCAAGTCGACGCTCGCCCGCCTGCTTTACCGCTTCTACGATCCGACGGCGGGGCGGATCACCATCGACGGGCAGGAGATCGCCAGGGTGACGCAAGCGTCCTTGCGTGCGGCGATCGGCATCGTCCCGCAGGACACAGTGCTGTTCAACGACAGCATCGGCTACAACATCGGCTATGGCCGCGCAGGTGCGACACAGGAGGATATCGAGCAGGCAGCGCGTGGCGCGGCGATCGACAGCTTCATCGCCGCCCTACCGCAAGGATATGAATCGATGGTCGGCGAGCGCGGGCTCAAGCTGTCGGGCGGCGAGAAGCAGCGCGTCGCCATCGCCCGCACGCTGCTCAAAGACCCGCCGATCCTGATCCTCGACGAAGCGACGTCAGCGCTGGACAGCCGGACCGAGGAAGCGATCCAGTCTACTCTTGCCGCGGCCTCGCGCGGCCGAACGACAATTATCATCGCCCACCGCCTGTCGACCATCGTCGGCGCCGATCAGATCGCGGTGCTCGACGCCGGCCGTGTAGCCGAGCGAGGGACCCATTCCGAGCTGCTGGCCAAGGGTGGCCTCTATGCCGAACTATGGGCGCGGCAGGCGGCGGAGCGGGAGTTGGAGGAAGTGTCGGAGAACTAAAGGCCGACTATTGGCCCAGCACTTCCAGATCGTCGGCGATCATCCTTAGCTCCTGCACCAGCGCCTCATGCCGACCATCGTCCAAGATCGCGGCCGCTGCGCGCAATGTTGCTGCAGCGTCGGTGCGCTCCTCCGGCGTGCTGAATTCGGGGATCTCGGCCATGATGTCTCCTCTCCCTTGATGGCCCCCTTCTAGGCGGCAGCAGTCGCCCATCCTAGCCGAGGAATGGCGATCGACCGCTTCCCGGCAAGGTCGATGCGGCTGACTATCAGCTCGCGGCTTTCGATATATTGAAGGAGACGGCGGGCGCGGCCGAGACTGGCGGTGCCGTAGCTGGCGGCGATCGCCTCGTCCGACGGGCAGGGCGCGCCTTCGCGGGCGGCTCGCGCCACCAGCAGGAAAGGGCCGAGCATGTCGTCGGGCAGTGAACGGGCCGCTTCGAGCGCCGCCGCCCAGCTGTCGTCGGCGCTGTCGAAGATGCCGGCGCGCGCCATCGACAGGCGGCGGGTGAACTCGGCTAGGTCGAGCGGCGGGCGCGGCAAGCCGGCCATTCGGCAGCGGACGGTGAAATCCTGGAATAGGACCGAGCCGGAACGGGCGGCGCTGTCGGGGTCGTCGACGATGGCGCGGAGGACGTCGGCGATAATGGCCGCGGTTTCGTTTTCGGACTTGGCAGGCAGTGGCTCGGCGCGGGCTGGCATTGCGGCGGCCATGGCTTGGAGCAGCGCTTCGGAGGGAAGGGAGGAAGGTGGGCCCCGGATCAAGTCCGGGGTGACGATTGGGTGGTCGTCGGCTCCGGTTGCGAACAGCAGGTCTTGCAAGTCCTCAGCAGGCGCGTCCGGGAGAGGCACCAGCTTGGGGCTCATCGAGCGTGCCTTGGTCTCGACCTCGCCGATCGCCACCGCGATGGGGCGGCGGGAGATGGCTGGGCCAAGGGCGAGGAAAGTGCCGCGCGGCAGGTCACGGATCGCCTCGGCCTGGCGGCGCTCCATGCCCAGCAGGTCGGCGGCACGGGCCATGTCGATGTCGAGGAAGGTGCGGCCCATCAGAAAGTTGGAGGCCTCGGCAGCGACATTCTTGGCCAGCTTGGCCAGCCTCTGGGTGGCGATCACGCCGGCGAGCCCGCGCTTGCGGCCGCGACACATCAGGTTGGTCATGGCGCTGAGCGAGGCTCGGCGGACTTCCTCGGCCACCTCGCCGCCGCCAGCGGGGGCGAACAGCTGCGCCTCGTCGACCACTACCAGCGCCGGATACCAATGGTCGCGCGGCGCATCGAACAGGGCGGAGAGGAAGGCGGCAGCGCAACGCATCTGCCCTGCCGCCTCCAGCCCTTCGAGGTTCAGCACGACCGAGGCGCGATGCTCGCGTATCCGGCCGGCAAGGCGGGCGATGTCGCGCTCGCTATGGTCGGCGGCCTCGACCGGCACATGACCGTAGCGGTCGGCAAGGGTGACGAAGTCGCCTTCCGGATCGATCACCACCTGCTGGACCTGGCCGGCGCTCTTTTCCAACAGGCGGCGGAGCAGGTGCGATTTGCCGCTGCCCGAATTGCCCTGCACCAGCAGGCGGGTCGCCAGCAGCTCCTCTAGGTCGATCGAGATGGCGTCGCCCTTCCCGTCGACGCCCATGTCCACGCGCACTGTCACGCCGTTTCTTTGACAGGCCCTGGACTCGCCGCCAAGCTTGCGTCGCTCGGCCACCGCCTCAATAGGGAAATCTGTGACCGACCTGCATCAGCTTCTCCATGACCGTTTCGGCTTTCCCACTTCCGCGGCGTGCAGGAGCAGGTCGTCGAGCGCGCTGTAGCCGGCCAGCATACGCTTGCGGTCATGCCGACCGGCGCGGGCAAGTCGCTGTGCTATCAGCTGCCGGCATTGGCCCGGCACGGGACCGCGATCGTCATCTCCCCGCTGATCGCACTGATGCAGGATCAGGTGCGCAGCGCCGATGGCTTCGGCATCCACGCCGCC
>DASWTR010000040.1:0-3055 GCA_036402035.1 Sphingomicrobium sp. | reverse complement strand
GATGCCCGACAGGGCGGTCAGCAGCTTGGGCACGATATGGACCAGGCCCATGCCGAACGCCTTGGACGCGGCGTTGCGTCTGGCCGCCATGTGCAGCCCGATATCGTCCAGCGTCACGATCAACCCGACCGTGCCATAGACGGCGACGGTGATGACGATTCCGACCAGCGCCAGCGCGGCAGCCTGCTCGGCGATGTGCATGTCGCCCAGCTCGTTCAAGGCGATCGCCATGATCTCGGCCGACAGGATCAGGTCGGTGCGGATTGCGCCGGTCACCTGCCGGTCCTCCAGCTCCTGCGCCGAATCCGCCTGCAGCAGCTCGGCCTGGTGATGATGGTCGTGGAGGATCTTCTCGATGATCTTCTCGGTCGCCTCGAACGCCAGATAGGCGCCGCCGATCATCAATATCGGCGTGATCAGCCACGGCAGGAAAGCCGACAAGGCGACGCCCGCGGGAAGCAGGAATAGCAACTTGTTGCGTAGCGACCCCTTGGCGATCTTCCAGATGATCGGCAGCTCGCGCTCGGGCGACAGGTTGGTGACGTAGCGCGGCGTCACCGCGGTGTCGTCGATCACCACGCCTGCCGCCTTGACCCCGGCCTTGGCGGTGGCCGCGCCGATATCGTCGGCGCTGGCCGAGGCAAGCTTGGCGATCAGTGCGACATCGTCGAGCAATGCGATCAGGCCGGACGGCATGGATTTCCCCTGTTGATGGCGAGCGGTTGGTAACCAACTCTCCACGTCATGGCGAGGGAGGAAACGCAAGGGCTCCACGGGATGTATCAGCCGACGCGCTTCAGCCTTTCCGTCTTGGGTTCTGCCCGCGGCGTCTCCTTTCAATGTCGTTTGCGGGCGATAGCGATGACGATCGCGTTGCGGCTTAAGAACCGGGCAATCGAGCGTGTCCGACGGAACGCATCGCGCCCAGCAGATTTACGCAACATCGTGCGTTCATCTGAAAATCGTCATGAACGGGATTGGTCGTTTGCCTAACCCGTAACAAGCGCGACGGCCTTTCCCTGATTTAGGTAGGACATTGGTTTGAAGAAGTTATGTATCGCGTCCTGTGCGACCATCCTCGCCTTCATTTCATCGCAAGCGCAGGCGGCAACGCCTTATGTCTCCGTCCACGGCGGCTTGGCGCGCGCGAAAGACAATGATGTCGACATCATCGCCGACTACAGCACCGCTCAGTCGCCTTCATCCCCCAGCGTACCCGCGGCAGGGCTGGATCAGGAATATGACGACGTATTCTCCCTCAATTACGGCAAGGGCTACGACGTTGCGATTGCCGGAGGCTATGACTTCGGCTGGTTCCGGACGGAGCTGGAACTGAGCCACCGGAAACTCGGCCTTCGAGATGTCGAGGCCGACGATTTCGCGGACTCCTTCCTGTCGTCCGCTAACCAGGCCCTAAATCGGCCGTCTCAAGCCCCCGACCCAGGTGCACCCGGCCTCCCGGCCCTGGCCACCGGCGATTTCGATCTGGACGGCGAAATTCGGGCCACCTCGGTGATGCTGAACGGAATGTTCGACATCAAGATCACCAAGGGCCTTTCGGCCTATTTGGGATATGGCGCCGGCCGGAGCTGGGTCAACGCGTTGGGTGACCGCGACTCCGCCTGGGGATGGCAGCGCTTCTACGGGGCCCGCTACAAGGTCAGCGACAAGGTTGAGCTCGGCTTCAAGCTGCGCAGGATCACCTCGGGCGTCGTCAAACTCCAGGACAAGACCGTGGACATTGCCGGCAATCCCGATCGGCTGAGCGTGGCCGGAGCAGGTGGCGGGCCCGTTACGGTTGATCGCACGACCAACGCCATGATGGTGAAGGAAGTCGAGGGCGAGTTCCGCAGCCGCCAATACCTGGTCAGCCTTTTCTACAACTTCTGAGGTAATCGCCGGCGGCAATGAGCCCAACCTTGCTGAGAGCCACACGGCGCGAGCTGCTGGCCTATGGTTCGGTCACCCTCTTGGCCGAGGGCCTGCCGGCGGCTCCGGTCCGCTCTCCGCCGCTGCAATTCATGGTGCTCGGCGACTGGGGACGCGACGGCGCCTTCTATCAGCGCGAGGTCGCCGCTGCCATGGGCGAGTTCACGTCCAGCCAATTCGTCGTGACGACCGGGGACAATTTTTACCAGCATGGGGTGGACAGCGTCCGCGATCGCAAGTGGGACAGCTCGTTCCAACGCATTTACACCGACGTCTCCCAGCGCTGGTACGCCGTGCTTGGCAATCATGACTATGGCGGTCGGGTCGAGGCCCAGATCGAACGGAGTTTCCATGATCCGCGCTGGCGGATGCTGCATTACTGGTACGACCTGCCGCTGGATGCCTTCGGACGTCCCGATATCCATCTGTTCTTCATCGACACGGTCGCTTGGCGCGGCCGGGAGAAATTCCCTTACGATTGGCTCGGAAGCTCCGTCGACAAAAGGAAACAGGAGCGGCAGAAGGCGTGGCTGGAGGGCCGGCTGAAGGCTTCGCACGCCCCCATTAAGCTCGTCTTCGGGCACCATCCCATCTACTCGGTCCGTACCCAGGGCAGCTATTACGGCATGCCCGATCTGGACGCCCTGTTGTTCGACCATCGGGTGACGGCGTTTATAAACGGCCACGACCATTGCATGTATCATATATCCGCTCCCGACTGGCGCGGGCGGGCCACAGGACGGATGCACTATATCTGCTCCGGGGCCGGATCGCAGATGCGTCCCGTCTATCCGGCCTGCGTTCCCCATGGCCTGGTTTCGCAAAGCGGTTGCGTGACGCGTGAGCAATTGGGACCGAATGAGCCCTATTGGCACGCCTTCTTCACCCAGAGCGACGACGCCGCCCTGAACCTGAAGGGAGGGTTCGCTGTGATCGAGGCGCGAGCCGCCGAACTTCGCATCCGCTTCGTCGAGCCGGTCGCGGATCCAGCGTCAGGGCGGGCCTGGCGGGAACGCTATTCGGCCAACATTCCAATAGAGGCGGCTCGTTGGACTTAGGGTTGCGCCGCCAGCGCCTTTCGCGCATCCGCTGCAACCATGCTGGGAATGGATTTCATCAAGGCCAA
>DASWTR010000039.1:0-3178 GCA_036402035.1 Sphingomicrobium sp. | reverse complement strand
AGCGCCTACCAGGCCTCGATCGCGGAAGTGGAAGGGCGCGCGTTCCGAATTATCAATCCCGACCTGTTCACGGCAAGGTTGGCTGATCGGGGCCTCGGTTCCGACAATCCGAACCTGGACGCGATTCAGCGAATTGAAGCTTGGCTGGAAACGTCGATCCTGGCCGGCCACACGATCGGCGTCGAAACGGTGCTGTCGACCGACAAGTATCGCCGCCTCGTCAAGCTGGCGAAGCAGCTGGGCTATCGAGTCTTGCTAATCTATGTCCTTCTTGACGACCCTCGCCGGAATATCGAGCGCGTCGCCATTCGCGTGAAGCGGGGCGGTCATGACGTTCCAAGGGAGAAGATAGTCTCGCGCTATTGGCGTTCGCTGGAACAGCTTCCATGGTTCCTTGCAAATGTCGATCAGGCCTGGATATGGGACAACAGCGGTGCGACCATTCGGTCCATTGGGGAAAAATGCGACGGCGTGATCCGGATTGACGAGAAGGCGATCAAGCCGATCGTCGAGGCGGCCGAAAAGGCTTCGCGGCTCAAAGGCTAGCCATGCAGAACACCGTCCACCTATTACGAACCCGGCGCTTCCTGCCGATTTTCATCACCCAGTTCCTGGGTGCCTTCAACGACAATCTGTTCCGCACCGCGATGGTGATGCTGGTGATCTACGGCATCTACCAGGACCCGGAGCAGGAGGCGACGTTCAGCGCGATCGCCGGCGGCCTGTTCATCCTGCCGTTCTTCCTGCTGTCCGCCCTGGCCGGGCAGCTGGCCGACGAACGCGACAAGGCGGCGATCGTCCGCATCGTTAAGACGGCCGAGATATTGATCATGATCGTCGGCGCGGTCGGCCTGTTGATTCATAATGTCCCGCTGTTGCTCACCGCCCTGTGCGCGATGGGCATCCATTCGACCTTCTTCGGACCGATCAAATACGCCATCCTGCCGCAGCATCTCGAGGGCGACGAGGTGCTGGCCGGAACCGGCCTGGTCGAAGCCGGGACCTATATCGGGATTCTCGGCGGCACCCTGCTTGGCGGCGTGCTTGTGCTGCAACGGCCGGACGGAAGCTTCCACGCCGAATTCGCCGCGGTCGCCGTGCTGGTCGTCGCCCTGATCGGTCGACTTTCTGGACAGTTTGTGCCCCCTGCCCCTCCCGCCCCGGATGCCCCGCCGTTCCATTTCGACTGGCACATCATCCGGGCGTCGCGGACGCTGGTTAGCAACACGCTGCATATCCCCCGGCTGTTCCTGGCGATCATCGCCATCAGCTTCTTCTGGGCAATGGGTGCGGTGCTGGCCGCGCAGTTCCCGCCATTGGTCAAGAATGCGCTTGGCGCCGACCAGACCGTGGCAACCCTGTTCCTCGCGACCTTCTCGGTCGGCGTTGCGATCGGCTCGGTGGCGGTCAACCGGCTGCTGCGCGGCCAGGTCTCGGCGCGCTACTCGCCCGCCTCCGCCCTGCTGATGGGGCTGTTCGTCCTCGATCTCTTCCGCCGGGTCAAAGGCTGGCCTGAACCGGCTGCGGAGCTTCGCGACCTGCAAACATTCCTCACCGTCCCGAACAGCTGGATGGTGGTCGTCGATCTTCTCGGCGTCGCCATCGCCGGCGGCATGTTCGTCGTCCCGCTCTACGCCTTTCTGACGACTACGGTGCCAAAGTCGGAAACGGCGCGCACCATCGCCGCGAACAATATCGTCAACTCCGGCCTGATGGTCGCCGCGACCCTTATCCTGACGATCGCCGTTCAGATGGGGGTGACGGTCGCAGACAGTCTGCTGATCGTGGCCATCGCCACCATCATTTCCGCCTGGCTGGGCTGGAAACTCCATTTGGCGTGCGACGAGCCGGTCGCGGCTTCGTTAGGCGATGAAGATCGAGGTAAAGAGAAAACCGCCGGCGAAGGTTAGCGCGAACAGCCGCAGACTGCCGACCATGTCCGCCGGAGCGTCCGCTTCCGGGCAGACGATCGATGCGCTTCCGGCTCCGCCGAGCTGACGGATTGCCAATGCACGTTGCAGACGCTGGTTCGACCGCATGGGAAATCCTTAACGCGACTTTTACCATGCGTTCAACGCCGTGAATCGATGCTTCTCTCCCGCCGTGCCACATCGGGACGGGCGTAGTGGCTTAGTTTTGGGCGGCTCGTCCCGGCGAGCGCTGTGGCTCAGCGACGGGTTCCTGTCGGGAGCGGAGCAGAGCGGCCGCCTGGTCGGCGCTCATTGGCTTACCGAAATACCAGCCCTGGCCGAAGGCGCAGCCGAAGCCGGCGACTGCGGCATGGGTCGCTGCATCCTCGATGCCTTCGACCGTGACCGGGACCTTCAACGCGTCGGCGAGCGTCGTGACCGCGCGCACGATGGCGGCGCTCTCCGGGTCCTGGGCCAGCGTCGACACGAAGCTGCGGTCGACCTTGATCACATCGAACGGCAATGCCCGAAGGTGGGCCAGCGACGAGAAGCCGGTGCCGAAATCGTCGAGCGCCAATTTGATGCCCTGGTTCTTGAGGCTGGAGACGATCGTCTTGGCCAGCTCGAGGTCCGCGAACAGCGAGCTCTCGGTGATTTCGACCACCAGCCGCTCGGCCGGAAAGCCCGCCTCGGCGAGGATTCGAACGATCCGCTGGGCGAGCCAGCTGTCCGCCAACTGATAGGGAGAAATGTTGACCGACAGCTTGATCGACTGATCCCAGCTGGCCGCGGAGGTAAGCGCCGATAGCATCACTTGCTCGGACAGCCGGCCGATCAACCCATGCTCTTCGGCTACCGGGATGAAGCGGTCAGGCTCGATCAAGCCCGACAGCGGGTGATCCCACCGCGCCAGCACCTCGAAACCGATGATCTCGCCACTCAGCAGGTCCACTTGCGGCTCGAAATAAGGGATGAACTGTCCATGCTCCAGGCCGTAGCGGATGCCCTGCTCGACCTCGCTGTGGACGATCAGCGCGCGTTCCATGCCCTCGTCGAACCAGATCGGGCGCGCCGAACGGCTCGATTTGGCCCGATCCAGTGCAATATCGGCGCGCCGAAGAAGATCGGGGATCTGGCCGTCGGCAGGATCCGACGCGGCGATGCCGACGAAGGCCCCGACCTGCACCAGGCGTCCCTCCGCCTCGATCGGCCGAGTGACGCCTCGCAACAGTAACTCGGCCAACTGCTCGACATTGGGCAACTCCGAC
>DASWTR010000038.1:0-2278 GCA_036402035.1 Sphingomicrobium sp. | reverse complement strand
TGCGCCGGATTAGGCCTGTCAGCGAACCTCACTGCCAGAGGAACGTCCACATTATCCGAGATCATCATATACGCTTAGAATTTTAGCGGCATTGTATTAATTTGTTCTGCGGCTTTCCTATTGCCTCGACAACCGTGACTGCATACAGAACCAGCATGTTCATGCTGGGCTGGCTCTTGCTTGATCTCTCAGGCTTGAACAAACCAGCTGGAACAGAGCAAGGCTGAGGAAGAATGGCACTTGGTTCGCAAGACCTGTCCTACCAGGAGGCCGTGCCCCAGCGGGTGGTGTAGGAGCGCCGGTCCTCAGCTTGGGTCCGAGTTCGCTCCGGCTGCCACGGCGGGCAGCTGAGGGGAGTGAGTATCGGCGAGCCTGGCGAGGCTTTCCAGGCTGAAGTAGCGGCGGCTGACCGCCCACTCGTCGGACTGCTCCAGCATCAAGGCACCAACGAGGCGGATGACGGCCTCATCGTTTGGGAAGATGCCGACCACGTCGGCGCGGCGCTTGATCTCCTTGTTGACCCGCTCGAGCGGATTCGTCGACGCGATCTGGGCCCAGTGCTCCTTGGGGTAGTCCATGTAGGTGAGGACGTCCTCGCGCGAGGCGTCCATCAGGGCACCGAGCTTGTCGTGCCTGTCGCGTAGCGCATCGGCGACCTTGTCCCACTGAGCGAAGGTCTCGGCCTTGGTGTCCTGCGCGAAGATGGTGCGGATCATGGCCGCGACCGCGGCGCGCTGCTTGGGGGCTGCGTGGCCGAGAAGGTTGCGGGCCCAGTGGACGCGGCAGCGCTGGAGGCCGGCACTGAAGACACGCCTGGCGGCCGCCCGCAGGCCCTTGTGATCGTCGGCAATGACGAGCTTGACGCCGCGTAGCCCGCGATCGGCAAGCGAGCGAAGGAACCCGGTCCAGAAGACCTCGGCCTCGGAGGCACCCGTGGCGACGCCCAGGACCTCGCGGCGGCCATCGGTGTTGACGCCGACAGCGACTATGACGGCGACACTGACGATCCGACCGCCCTGCCGCGATTTCAGGTAGGTGGCGTCGATCCACAGGTAGGGCCAATGGCCCTCGATCGGTCGGTTGAGGAACGCCTGGACGCGGTCGTCGATGTCCTCGCACAGACGCGAGACTTGGCTCTTGGAGATGCCTGTGCCGCCCATGGCCTTGACCAGGTCGTCAACCGAACGGGTCGAGACCCCATGTACGTAAGCCTCTTGGATGACTGCAGTCAGGGCCTTCTCCGCGGTGCGACGCGGCTCCAGGAAAGCCGGGAAGTACGAGCCCTTGCGCAGCTTCGGGATCGCGAGTTCGATCCGGCCGACCCGTGTCTCCCAACCACGCTCCCGGTAGCCGTTTCGGTGATTGGTCCGATCCGGGCTCCGCACCCCAGCCGCAGCCCCGGTGAGCCGGTCGACCTCGGCCTCCATCAGCCGCTCGCTCGCGTAGGCCAGCAACTCGCGAATCAGGTCCGCATCGGCACCCTTCTCGAGCAGCTCCAGCAGCGCCATTCTCTCGTTGGTCATCGTCGTCTCCGGTGGGTTCCAGGCCTCGCAACCCGGACCTTTACCGAAGACCGACGATGACCGCCTCAGGGCCACCGGCCGCGCGCTGCGCTACGCCGAAAGCTCCGCGCGGCCTCCTACACCACGACCGGGGACGCCGCCAGCGCCGGCATCTCGATGCAGCGGTAGATGGTGGCGGGGTGGACGTTGAAGGTGCGTGCGACCTCGCTCACGGAGCGGCCTTCCTGCAGGAGCCGTGTGACGAGCTCACGCTGATCAGGCCTCAGCTTGGACGGTCGGCCGAAGCTCACGCCGCGCTTGCGAGCGGCTTGGCGTCCTTCGTCCGTTCGCTGCCGGATGAGCTCGCGCTCGAACTCGGCGATGCCGGCGAAGACGGTCAGGACCATCCGGCCCGCCGGCGAGGTGGTGTCGGCCCACGGCTCGGCGAGGGATAGGAGGCCGGCGTCCTTGGCGCGGATTGCCTCGGCGATCTCGAGCAGATGGCTGGTCGAGCGTGCCAGCCGGTCGAGCCGGGTAACGACGATCACATCATCCTTGCGCAGCTGATCGACAAGGCGTGCCAGCTCTGGCCGATCGCGACGGGCACCGGAGATCTTCTCCTCGAAGAGCCGCTCGCAACCTGCGCCATGCAGCCTCTCGCGCTGGTGGTCGAGGTTCTGGTCGTCGGTGGAGACACGTGCGTAGCCCAGCTTCATTGGGCACTCCCGGCCTTTGCAGAACATCTCGCAAAAGAGCTTATTTCCGCATAGGAGATT
>DASWTR010000037.1:0-3548 GCA_036402035.1 Sphingomicrobium sp. | reverse complement strand
CGCAGTGCCGGCATCATGTCGGGTGTGATCCGGTAACGCGCCATCAAGGTCTGGTGCGGCGTGCGCGCGTCGCTTTTCTTCCCGCCGATCCGCTTCACTTCCTCCAGGTCGCGGGCATAGCGTTCGCTGGTTAGTGCCGGCGGCGGACCGGGACGAACCGCGTCGGCGCGGCCGATGATCCAGGGTTTCAGCACCATGTAGGAGGGCGAAAAAACCGGCAGCGCGGTCGGTACCCACACCCCGACCGGGGCTTGGGGGAGATAGGGTGTGGGAGCGATCGCCGGGTCCACCACGCCGGCCTTGAGCGCCGCCGCCGCCGCGTCGGCGCCGACCTTTCTGCCCGCCTCCCGCGCCGCATCGTCAGTCACGCCCTGCATGGCCATCGCATAGCTTTCCTCGATCGCCGTCTTCTGGCTCGGGAAGTGGGACAGGAGCACATGATAGGCGGCGGTCGCGGCCGCCGCTTCCTGCGACGCGCCAGCGGGCGCTTGGGGGAAGCCGAGATAGGATTGATAGCGCCGATCGATCGCGTTCAACGCTTCGAACATCGCCAGCGCGACCTGCGTTTGCGCTCGCTCATGCTCGCCGGTCAGCCCGGCCGGCGCGCCGGGCCCGGATGGTGCTGCTGCGGTTTGCGTCCGCGCTGCAAAATCCATCCACTCGCAGATGATGTCGGCCTTGGCCGGCGCGGCGCCAAGCACGGCAGCCAGCGCGGCGACGGAAACCAGATAACGCATATCGGCATTCCCCCACTGAATGCCGCGCAGTTTATCATGGGTCGGGGCTTCGGCCCAACTCCCTAATCTGGCCAGTTTTCGAGGGCAGCTTCATAATCGTCGCGCGCCGCTTCGACACTCCTCTCCGCCGCGGATCGGGCTTTGGTGTGGCAGGCGGCAAGCTGGTCGCGCCTTTTCTGCAACGCCGTCAGCTCGCGCTCGACGGTGCCAAGCTCTTTCTGCTGCTTGGCTTCCAGCTCGGCGAGCTTCTTTTCAGCAGCCGTTAGCTTGGCTCGGCTTGGCGGTTTCTTGGGTTTGGTCTTCTTCCTTGGAGCCGCAACTTCCTCGCCGCCGCCGGACCGTTTCAGGCGAATGACCTCACCCGGGCGGTCGAGCGCCTTTTTCGCAATCTTGGGGTCGGTGACCAGCCGCGCGGCGCCCATCGAGAAGAGGTCGGTCTTGGCGCCCCAAGCCTTAAGCGCGGCCGGTTTGCTCGGCGCGGCGACGATCGAATCGTGGAACCCGCTGGTCGTGCAAAACACCTTCAGACGCGGCATTATTTGGCCTCGTGCAGCTCCCGGCTTTCTTCAGCCGGCTGGTCGACCTTGGCCAGCGGGCTGACCGCCGGCCCATTGATCACTGTCCCGTCGGGCAGGAACTGCGAGCCGTGGCATGGGCAATCCCAGCATTTCTCGAAGCCGTTCCAATGGACGATGCAACCGACATGGGTGCAGACCGCGCTGCGCTCCGTCACTGAGCCGTCCTCCGCGCGATAGACCGCATGCTTGGCGAGACCGCGGCGCAGGATCGCGCCTTCTCCTGGCTTGATCTCGTCCACGCTGCCGACCTCGCCGGGGCCGAGATATTCGCTGAGGTTGGCCAGCACCGGCCCTTGGCCGCTGGCATATTCCTTGAGCGAAATGCCGGCCTTCGGCTTGCGCTCCGGCGCGAACAGCTCGGCGAAGCGGGCCTTGTCGTTGCGGTAGAGCGCAATGAAGTTGAGCGACCCGGCAACGCCGTTGGTCATCCCCATCCCGCTGTCACCACTGTGGATGTAGATGCGGTCCGATCCGTCGCGACCGGAGTAAGGCATGAAGTCGACCGGCTCCATCACCTGACCCGACCAGCGATGCTCCGCCTTCTCGAATTGCGGAAAGCGCTTCCTGGTCCAGCCTTCCAGCTTGGCGAACCGATCCTCCATATCGTTGGCGGTCCCCGAGCGATGGTCCTCGCCGCCGACGATGAGCCAGTCCTGCCCATCGCCCGCCGGCTGCAGGCGGACATAATGATAGGGCAGCAGCGTGTCCCAGATAAGCGCGTCCTCAACGCTGCCCGAAGGCACGCGGCCGGCGATGGCGTAGGTGCGCATCGGCACCTGCTTGGTATGGACCTTGACCCGGTCGTTTACCGGCACATTGGTCGCGAACAGCGCCGCGCCGGCGCGAATCTTCGCGCCGCCTTCGGTCCTGATGACAACTCCGTCCTCGGTTTCGTCATGATCGACATAGGCGGTACCGCTGAACAGCTGCCCGTCGCGCTTCTGAATTGCGAGGCATAGCCCGGCACAATATTTGAGTGGGTGGAAGCGGCCCTGGTTGGGGTACTTCAGCGCGCGCGTACCATCGGGCAGCGGCACTGGCGCGGTATCGCTCCATTCGACCTCGACGTCGAGCTTGCGGCAGGCGTCATATTCGTCGTTCAGCTCCGATTGGTACGAAGGGTCCGCCGGGACCAGATAGCCCGGAAGCCGTGCGAAATCGGCGTCGATGGCTTCGTCTTCGCAAATTTGCTCGATCCGGCTGACCGCCGCGACCTGGCTCTCATGATAGAGCCTGGCGTGTTCCTCGCCGACCGCTTTGATGAGATCATAATAGCGGTCGTCGATCTCGGTGACGAGATGGGCGGTCGTGCGCGCGGTCATGCCACCGGTGATATCCTGGCGGTCGATGACGATCACCTTGGCGCCGAAGCGCGCTGCCTCATAGGCCGACGACAGGCCGGCGATCCCGCTGCCGATGACGACCAGGTCGCAGTCCGCAGCCCCCTGCAGGGGCGGATAGGTCAACGGCTCAAACTCGGCTCTCCACAGCGATGGCATGACTCACCTCCGCAACCGAAACGATTGGGAGGCGGTGAAGCTCCTCCCCGGAACGGGGAGGGGGACCAGCGAAGCTGGTGGTGGGGGCCCACCGACGTTGCAGAACTCGACGGCGGGCCCCCTCCGTCAGCCTTCGGCTGCCACCTCCCCGTTCCGGGGAGGATTACTAATGCCGCGCGAAGACGCTGGTCTTGCCGTCGAGCCCGATCAGCACCGTCGTAAACGGCTCGCGGTGGTCGCCATGTTCCATACCTGGCGACCCCATCGGCATGCCGGCGACGGCGATGCCGCGCGCCCTGGGCTTCTGGGCGAGCAACCGCTTGATGTCGGCAGCGGGAACATGGCCTTCGACGATATAATTGCCGACCTTGGTGGTGTGGCAGCTGATCGTTTCGCCCGGCACGCCGAGCTTGTTCTTGAGCGCCATCATGTCCGCGGTCGGTACCACCTGGACCTTGAAGCCATGCTGCTCGACATGCTCGACCCATTTGCCGCAGCAACCGCAACTGGGTGATTTGTAGACCGTCATCGTCGCGGCATGGGCGGCGCTGCCGACAAATATGGCGGCGAAGGCGATTGCTCCGAACAGGCTTTTTCTCATCATCAATTGATCCCCCTGTTGTGATGAACGGCCGATGAGCGGCCTAATAGGCCCGCGCCACAGCGAACTCGACCGCCTCGGTCAGCGCCGACTTGGTGCGGCTGGCGGGGAAGGGGGCCAGCGCGTCGATCGC
>DASWTR010000036.1:0-5583 GCA_036402035.1 Sphingomicrobium sp. | reverse complement strand
GCGACCGTAATGAGTGAGGGGCGTTCCATCCTGATTGTCGAGGACGAGCCGCTGATCGCGATGATGCTCGAGGATTTCCTGGAATCCATGGGGCATCAGGTGCGCGGCACCTGCGACACGGTTAGCGAGGCATTGGCCGCGGCCGAGCAGGGCGGGTTCGACCTCGCCATCCTCGACGTCAACCTGAAAGGCGAGAGCGTCTGGCCGGTCGCCGCCGCGCTACGGGTCAAGGGAACGCCGTTCGTGCTCGCAAGCGGTGGTCATGTCGAACCGCCGCCGCCGGAGTTCCAGAACGCGCCGATGATCGAGAAGCCGTTCACGATCGACCGGGTCACGCCGATCATCGAGGCCGCGCTGTCGGCATAGCGCCGCGTTGACCCGCAGCGCCGCTCGAGAAATCATTGCCCTTTTGGTTGCGGTGCTGCTGCCCTTTGCCGCAGTGATGCTGGTCATGATCCAGTTTCAGGCCAATCTTCTCTTTCCGGTCCATGCGGTACCGCCAGCCGGGCCTTTGCCGGCTGGGGCCGAGCGGCTGCAAGTGAAGACGGCCGACGGGTTCGCGCTCCATGGCGTGCATATCGAGCCGGCAAGCGAAGCGACCAGCCCCAGGCTTCTGCTGCTCGGTTTCGGCGGCAATGCCTGGAACGCACAGGAGGTCGCGACCTACCTCCACACCGCTTCCCGGAAGCGCATGTCGTCACGTTCCACTATCGCGGCTACCGTCCCTCGACGGGAAGTCCTTCGGCGGAAGCGCTGATGGCCGACGCGCCGCTGCTGTTCGACGAAGCGGTGAGGCGCGTTCGGCCCGAGCAAACCATCGCCGTCGGCTTCAGCATCGGCAGCGGAGTCGCCGCCAGCCTGGTAAGGCAGCGCGAGCCGGACGGCCTGATCCTGGTCACGCCGTTCGATTCGCTGAAAGCGGTCGCGCAGGAGCCCTATTCGTGGTTGCCGGTCGGCCCATTCTTCGAACATGAAATCGCCGCGGCCGACGATTTGGCCGGCAGCGGCATTCCGTCGCGATCCTTGCCGCCGGGCAGGACGAAATTATCCCGCCATCCCGGACCGAGGGCTTGCGACGGAGGGTGACCAACCTGAAATTCGACCGGACGATCCGGGCCAGGCACAACGACATCTATCATCGCGGCGACTTCCAGGCTTCGTTGCGTGAGGCGCTGGAGGCTGTTGCGCCGAAGTAATGTTCCCTACTTGTTCTTATGGAACAAATGAGATACGCATGGCCTTTCACAGGGGGCGATGAGCTTCCGATTGACGGAGGGACAGGCAAATGGCAGCGCAGCTCAAGGTCGTCGGCTTGAACGGAGAAAGCGTGAACACGGATCGCCAGAAGGCATTGGAAGCGGCGCTCGCGCAAATCGACCGCGCGTTCGGCAAGGGCTCGGCGATGAAGCTCGGCAGCCGCGAGAAGATGGAGGTTGAGACGATCTCGACCGGATCGCTCGGACTCGACATCGCGCTTGGCGTCGGCGGGCTGCCGCGCGGCCGGGTGATCGAGATTTACGGGCCGGAAAGCTCGGGCAAGACGACGCTGGCGCTGCACGCCATCGCCGAGGCGCAGAGGACCGGCGGCACCGCTGCCTTCGTCGACGCCGAGCATGCGCTGGACCCAGTCTATGCCAAGAAGCTGGGGGTCAACATCGACGAGCTGATCGTGTCGCAGCCCGACACGGGCGAGCAGGCGCTGGAGATCGTCGACACGCTGGTCCGCTCCAACGCGATCGACGTGCTGGTGGTCGACTCGGTTGCCGCGCTGGTGCCGCGGGCCGAGATCGAGGGCGAGATGGGCGACAGCCATGTCGGCCTTCAGGCGCGCCTCATGTCGCAGGCGCTGCGCAAGCTTACCGGCTCGATCAGCCGCTCGCGCTGCATGGTGATCTTCATCAACCAGGTGCGGATGAAGATCGGCGTGATGTACGGCAACCCGGAGACCACGACCGGCGGCAATGCGCTGAAATTCTATGCTTCGGTGCGGCTCGACATCCGCCGCACGGGCCAGATCAAGGATCGCGACGATATCGTCGGCAACACCACCCGGGTGAAGGTGGTCAAGAACAAGGTCGCGCCGCCGTTCAAGCAGGTCGAATTCGACATCATGTACGGCGAGGGCGTGTCCAAGGTCGGCGAAATCCTCGATCTCGGCGTCAAGGCCGGGCTGATCGAGAAGTCGGGCGCCTGGTTCAGCTATGACAGTCAGCGGATCGGCCAGGGCCGGGAGAACGCCAAGCAGTTCCTCAAGGACAATCCGGACATGGCTCAGCGCATCGAGAATGCGGTTCGCGGCAAGACCGAGGAAGTGGGCGAGGCGCTGATGGTCGGCGCTGGTCCCGACGACGACATCGAATAGCCGATCGGACAGCTCGATTTAGATTTCGGGCGGGGGAGCTTCCTCCGCCCGTTCTTCTTCCTCCTCCGGTTTGCCGATCGCAGCGAACAGGCGGCCGCGCTCGGTCCACAGGACTAAAGCCAAGGCCACCGACCCGCAGATCGCGCAGCCGATCAGGAACGGCAACTGCGTTCCGTCGAACGCCTGGCCGATGAACAGGCCGAGCAGCGCGCCGCCGATGGTGCCGGTGACCCCTTGGAAGGACGACGCCGTGCCCGCGATCGGCGCCATATTGGTCATCGCCAGCGTTCCGAAATTCGAGGTGGTGAAGGAGAAGCTGACAAAGCTCAGCCCCATCAGCACGACGAACAGCCACAGCGGTTCGTTGGTGAACTCGGCAACCAGGGCATGGATCAGGGTCGTGACGACGAAGGCAATCAGCCCGCCATGCCCGGTGCGTCGAAGGCCGAACCGCCCGACCACGCGGCTGTTGCCCCAGCTCGCCAGCACCATCGGCGCGGCGATGGCTGCGAACACCAGGCCAATCAGCTGGCCGGCGTCGAACACGTCGAACACGATCTGCTGGATCGACGCGATGTAGCCGGTCAGCACGCCGAACACCGCGGTCAGCGCCATCGTATAACCGAGCGACAGCCGGTCGGTCGCCGCCCGCTTGACGCCCTGCCATATTTCCCCGCCGTCCAGCGCGCGGCGATATTCGGCATGTAGCGTTTCGGGTAGCTTGATGAAGCTCCACAGCCACATCGCGGCGCCGTAACCGGCCAGCACCAGGAAGATGGCGCGCCAATCGGCCACCCACAGGATTGCCTGGCCGATGTTGGGCGCAAGCATCGGCACCAGCATAAACACCATGAACACCAGGCTCATCACCCGGGCCATCTCCTCGCCCTCGAACAGGTCGCGCACCATCGCCACGACGAGGACGCGGGTAACCGCGGCCGAAGCGCCCATCGCCACCCGGCCGGCGATCAGCAGCTCGAAGCTGCCGGCGATTCCGCACAGCAGGGCGAAGCCGGCATAAAGCGCCACACCGGCGGCCAGGATCGGCTTGCGCCCGAAGCGGTCGGCCATCGGCCCCCAAAAAATCTGGCCGACACCGAAGCCGAGGAAATAGGCGACGACCACCAGCTGCCGCCGGTTCTCGGTCGCGACTCCGAGCTCCGAGCCGATATCTGGCAGCGCTGGGATCATCGCGTCGATCGCGAAGGCATTGAGCGCCATCAGTCCGGCGAGCAGCGCGATGGTTTCCCTGGGGCCGGAGCGGCGCTTGCCGCTGCCGTCGTGAGGCAGGTGAAATGGCATGAGGCAGGGTAGCTGGCGCATTGCGTTTCAACATGCAACAGATGATCCCGACCGAAGACGAAACGCGGGGGACTAATGTACCTCAATCGCCGCCAGCTGATGCTTGCAACCGGCGCCGTAGCCGCCTCGCCACTGACGGGAACGGCCCGCGCCGCCGTCCAGGAACTAAAGGCCGCGACACCGTCGATCCCCATCCCGCCGCCCATCGGTCCCGCCGAGCGGCTGCAGCGCCTGGCCAAGGCGCGTGCGCTGATGCAGACCAACGATATCGGCGCGATCATCGTCGAATCGGGCGCCAGCCTCGACTATTTCACCGGCGTGCAATGGGGCCGTTCAGAGCGGCTGACGGGGACCGTCATCCCGGCCACTGGCGACCCGATCATCGTCACGCCCTTCTTCGAAAAGCCGACCATCGAGGAGATGCTCGGCATTCCCGCCGAGGTACGCACCTGGAACGAACATGACGAGCCCCTGAAGCTGGTCGGGGATTTTCTTCGCGAACGAGGATTGGCGGGACAGCGGATCGGCATGGAGGAGACCAACCGCTTCTTCATTCTCGACAAGCTCAACCAGCAGCTTCCGGGCGCGAAGGTCGTCAGCGCCAACCCCGTCGTGCGCGGTTGCCGGATGTTCAAGAGCGGTAACGAGATCGCGTTGATGCAGGCCGCGAACAACATCATGATCGCCGCCTATCGCGATGCCGCGCCGAAGGTCACCGCGGGAATGACCCCGAGCGACATCGCGGCAATCATCGAAGCCGCAACCGTTGCCCACGGGGGTCGGCCCTTGTTCCAGCTGGTGCTGACCGGCGAGGGCACCGCCTATCCGCATGGCACGCGCCGGCCGCAACGGGTGGAGAAGGGCATCAACATGCTGTTCGATTGCGGCTGCGCGGTCCATGGCTATCAGTCGGATATCTCGCGCAGCTATGTGTGGGGCGCCGCACCGACCGCCGAGCAACGCAAGGTGTGGGAGCAGATGCGGCGCGGGCAGGACATCGCCTTCGCTGCGGCCAAGGTGGGGGTCACGGCCGGAAGCGTCGACGATGCGGTGCGCCGCGCTTACGAAAGCTGGGGTTACGGCCCGGGCTATAAATTGCCCGGCACGTCGCACCGCACCGGCCACGGCATCGGCATGGAGGGCCATGAGCCCATCAACCTTGTCCATGGCGAGACCACGCTGCTGGCGCCAGGCATGTGCTTTTCCAATGAACCGGGCATCTACCTCCCCGGCAAATTCGGGGTACGGCTCGAGGACTGCTTCTACATGACCGCGGCCGGTCCCAAATATTTCAGCATGCCGCCGCCCTCGATCGACGAACCGTTCGGCTAGCTCGGGCGTTTGTAGCCCGAACCGCCTCCGTAACGGCCGGCGGAAGAGGGAGCAGCATCATGGCCAGCGGCGAACGGCGCGCGATTTCGCTGCAGTGGCAAATGCTGATCGGCTTCCTGGTCGGCCTGGTGTTCGGCCTGATCGCCTATTCCACCCAGCGAGACGCGGCCTGGGTTGAGTTCGTCTCGACCTATATCACCGGACCGATCGGCCAAATCTTCCTTCGCCTGATGTTCATGCTGGTCATCCCCTTGCTCTTCTCCGCGCTGATCGTGGGCATTGCGGAAATGGGCGAGGTCAAGTCGCTGAAACGGGTTGGCCTACGGACGTTGGCCTACACCGTGGTCGTGTCCTCGATCGCGGTCGCGGTTAGTCTCGCCGTCGTCAACCTGCTCAAGCCCGGTATCGGCGTCGACCGCGCCGCGGCTGAGGAAATGCTGCAGCAATCGTCCGGCCGCGCCAGCGAAATCGTCAAGTCGGGGGCAGAGCAGCCTTCGGGCATCGATGCGTTCGTCAGCATCATTCCGAATAACCTGATCGAGGCGATGGGATCGAACAGCGCGATCCTGTCAGTGATGTTCTTCGCC
>DASWTR010000035.1:0-5580 GCA_036402035.1 Sphingomicrobium sp. | reverse complement strand
CCCGTTCTTTTGGGTTCGGCTGAACGGCGCGGACTTAGAAGTCCATGCCGCCCATACCGCCGCCCGGCATCGCCGGGGCCGGCTTGTCGTCCGGAAGCTCGCTCACCGCCGCTTCGGTGGTGATGAGCAGGCCGGCGACCGAGGCCGCGTCCTGGAGGGCGGTGCGGACGACCTTGGTCGGGTCGATCACGCCGGCCTGGACCAGGTTCTCGTAGACCTCGGTCTGGGCGTTGAAGCCCATCGTCTGGTCGGCGCCGTCGATCAGCTTGCCGGCGACGACCGCGCCGTCATGGCCGGCATTCTCGGCGATCTGGCGCAGCGGCGCCTGGAGCGCCTTGCGGACGATGTCGATGCCGCGGGTCTGGTCATCGTTGACGCCCTTCATGCCCTCGAGCGCCTTGGTGGCGTAGAGGAGAGCGGTGCCGCCGCCGGGGACGATGCCCTCTTCGACCGCAGCGCGGGTCGCGTGGAGAGCGTCGTCGACGCGGTCCTTGCGCTCCTTCACCTCGACCTCGGACGAACCGCCGACCTTGATCACGGCAACGCCGCCGGCGAGCTTGGCGAGACGCTCCTGGAGCTTCTCACGGTCGTAGTCGCTGGTGGTGTTCTCGATCTGCTGGCGGATCGCCTCGGTGCGGGCCTTGATCGCCTCATGCGTGCCGGCGCCATCGACGATGGTCGTGTTGTCCTTGTCGATGGTGACGCGCTTGGCGGTGCCGAGCATGCCGACCGTGACATTCTCCAGCTTGATGCCGAGATCCTCGGAGATCATCTCGCCGCCAGTGAGGATGGCGATATCCTCGAGCATCGCCTTGCGGCGATCGCCGAAGCCCGGCGCCTTGACCGCCGCGACCTTGAGGCCGCCGCGCAGCTTGTTGACCACCAGGGTGGCCAGCGCCTCGCCCTCGATGTCCTCGGCGATGATCAGCAGCGGACGGCCCGACTGCACGACCGCTTCCAGGATCGGGAGCATCGCCTGAAGGTTCGACAGCTTCTTCTCATGGATCAGGATGTACGGATCGGCGAGCTCGACCTGCATCTTCTCCGGGTTGGTGATGAAGTAGGGCGACAGGTAGCCGCGGTCGAACTGCATGCCTTCGACCACGTCGAGCTCGAACTCGAGGCCCTTGGCTTCCTCGACGGTGATCACGCCTTCCTTGCCGACCTTCTCCATCGCTTCGGCGATCTTCTCGCCGACGACGGTGTCGCCATTAGCCGAGATGACGCCGACCTGGCTGATCTCGTTCGAACCGGCAACCGGCTTGGAACGGGCCTTGAGGTCGTCGACGACCTTGGCGACGGCGAGGTCGATGCCGCGCTTGAGGTCCATCGGGTTCATGCCGGCCGCGACCGACTTCATGCCCTCGCGGACGATCGCCTGGGCGAGGACGGTCGCGGTGGTGGTGCCGTCACCGGCGATGTCGTTGGTCTTCGAGGCGACTTCGCGCAGCATCTGCGCGCCCATGTTCTCGAACTTATCCTAGAGCTCGATCTCCTTGGCGACGGTGACGCCGTCCTTGGTGATGCGCGGCGCGCCGAAGCTCTTGTCGATGACGACGTTGCGGCCCTTGGGGCCCAGCGTCACCTTGACGGCGTCGGCGAGGATGTCGACGCCCTTCAGGATGCGCTCACGCGCGTCCCGGCTGAATTTCACGTCCTTGGCTGCCATGTGGCTGCTCCTGAAATTGAGTGTTGAACGAATGGAAAGTTAGGGAAAGGTGAGGCTGAAATCGGTCAGCCGACGATCCCCAATATGTCGCTTTCCTTCATGATGATCAGGTCTTCGCCCGAGATCTTGACCTCGGTGCCCGACCATTTGCCGAACAGGATGCGGTCGCCGGCCTTGACGGCGAGCGGCGTCACCTTGCCGTCATCGGCGCGGGCGCCGGTGCCGACGGCGACGACTTCGCCCTCCTGCGGCTTTTCCTTGGCGGTGTCGGGAATGATGATCCCGCCGGCGGTCTTCTCCTCGGCCTCGACGCGGCGGACGAGGACTCGGTCATGAAGCGGCCTGAAAGACATAGGTTTGAAACCCCTTGCTTGCCTGTTGAAATGAGTCGGCTGGCACTCCTAGCAAAAGAGTGCCAGCGCTGGCGCGCATATGGGTCGGGCTTTCCTACCCGTCAACAGCCGCGGAGGGAGATTTTTGCTGGCGAGCCGAGCCTCACGGCCGGAGGTTGAGGCGCCAGCTGAGCGATAACCGCCAATCCTCGTCATAGCCGACGAACGGATCGTCGAGAACATGGGCGAACTCGACCTCGATCATCGCTTTGTCGGTCCAGCCCAGCCGACCCCCGACGCCCGCCGAGGCCAGGTCGAAATTGCGCCCGTCGAACCCGGGGCGCCGCAACAAGCGTACCGCGGCATAATCGGCAAACCCGTACAGCTCGCTGGTCGCCAGCTTGCCGCTTCTGATGGGACGCCATGCCAACTCGGCCAGTCCCCCCAGCCCGCGATCGGCATTGATCAAGCCAACCTCGAAGGCCCGGCCGACGCTGGCGCCGCCGACAGCGAAGCGTTCGACGGCTGGCAACGGATCCTTCGTCCATTGCCCATTCGCACGAAGCCTTACGGCCGCTTGCTTGCCGATCGCCTGATCGAGCGTGCCGCGGCCGTTGACTTTGAAGAACGTCGCATCGCCAATCGCGGCCGGAACGTCCGCGTCGAAAATCCGGATGCCCTTGCTGGCGGTCAGCCCCGCGCTGACGATGCGCCGTGGGCTGGCCTGCGCATAGGCGCCGGCGAGGCGAATGGCGCGCGAACGCTCGGTCGAGATCAGCGAGCCGAACGCGGCATTTTCGCTATTGAGGCCGTCGAGGGCCAGGCTGACCGTCAGATTGCGGCGATATGACCGGATCAGCGGATGGCTGAGCGTGATGCCGGCGCTGCGCGCCTCGCCGCTTCGGTCGGAGCCGTCGGGACGCGTCCGCAAGAAGCCCGCGTTGAGCGCCAGCCGCGTCCCCTCGTGGCCGATCGGCGTGGAATGGGAGAGCCCGACGAACAGAAGATCGTTGAAATCGACCGAAGCGGTTCCGTTGATCTGCGTTTCATCGCCTTCACGAAGAAGCTGATAGCCCCGCGCGGTGGCATGAAATTGGCCGTCGTCGACCAACCGGGTGGTGCGATTGTCGAATGCGAAGCTCAGCGTTGGCCGCTGATAATCGAGCTTGAGGATCAGCCGGACTCCGCCCGGCCCCTCTCCCATCTGCAGCTCGGACTGGACCTTAAGTCCGGGAATATCCTGGATCAGCGACAAATAACGTTCCAGCGTCCGGCGGCTGGTCGGCCGTTCCCTGGTCAGGCGATCGGCATAGCGGCGAACCCGCTTGAGCTCACGGCCCTCGACTTCGCCGCTCAGGACCACCGCTTCGACATGGCCCTCGGCAACCAGCACCCGCACGTCGCCAGCGGACAAATCCTGATCGGGAATGGCGATGGTGAACAGCGCCACCGGCGAGCGGCCGTAGGCGTCCGACATGGCAGCTGCCAACGCCTGGAGATTGGCCCGGGTCGCGGCCTGGCCGATAAATCGTTCAGCCGCCTGTGCGACGATTTGCGGGACGTCGCTGCCCTCGAACAAGATATTGCGGATCGGAGGGGCGGTCTCGTCGCCGGCGTCGACTTTGGTCGCTGCAGCGGGTGAGGATATCGGCGCCTTGGGCACCTCAACAGAGGGAGCGGGGGTCCGATCGACGCGATTCTGGTCGATGGGCGTACTGGTTTGCGCGAGCGCGCCCGCAGGAAGCGCGGCGAGCAAAAGGAAACCGCAGATATTACGCACCGCTCCGCCCCCCTGCCGAGTCAGCGGGCAGGACCGGAATGCCGGCCCTGCCCCCTTTCACTTACTGACCCGGACCGCCGCCGAGCAGGCCGGTGACGCCACCGACCACGCCCTGGACCGTGCCGGTCACCGGCGCCGTCGGGCTGCCGGCCTGGCCGGTGCCGCCGGACAACGCACCGGTAACGGTCTCGACGACGCCCTGAACGGGGTTACTGCTCTGTCCCGTGCCGCCGGGCAGAATATTGGTAACCGTCGAGACCACGCCCTCAACCGGGCTGCCGCTGCCGGAGCCTCCATTGGTGGCGTCCGTACCCAGCGTCACCAACTGGCCCGCCGAGCCCACACCGACCGTCAGTGCATCGCCAACCGACTGGGTCGGGGACAAGACGCTGACGCCGATCAACGGGGATTGGCTCGACGAACCCAGCACCTGGGCATTGCCAACGGTCAGGTTCACCAGCTGTCCGGGGGCGGCCGTGACGCCATCCACCAGATATTGCTGGCCGTTGCCGGTCTGGATCAGCGCCTGGCCGGTTGCGTCGACGACGCCGATCACGCGGCCGGCCAGCGGAATCGCTCCCGGCAGCTTCGAATCGACGATGTCGGCAACGATCGTACCCTTGTCCGCGACGGTGCGAACTGCCCCGCCGGTGGCGACCAGCACGCCCGATACCGCCGGAATGCGGCTGTTGGGATCGCCGGTGTTGGCAAGAAGGCCAGTGCCGGCGACGCCGTTAGGGCCGACCAGTCCGCCGACCGCAAGGGCGCCGGCCGGTCCAAGACCCAGGCCTCCGCCTGAAGCTCCGGGAGTTCCGGGCGCCCCGGGGGCACCGGGCGTCCCGGGAGCACCCTGCGCGCCCGCCGGACCGGCTGGACCTGGATCTCCCTTGGGGCCCTGGAGGCCTCGTTGTCCAACGCTGGAAATTCGGGTCGAGCCGTTGGACTCGCAGGCGCTCAAGCCGAGGACAAGGACCGCCGATGACAAGATGGTCGTGAGTTTTAAAGTCATTCCAACCATTGCTCCGCTCCTTCCAAAAAGTGATGCGGCACATTGGGGATTGTCTGCTTTTGTAGATTTAAATCAAGTTAACTTGTTCTGGAGTAATGTCCCAGATTGAGACGCAGCATTTGCGCCTATTAGCCTACTATGGAACTAAAGTTTTCATCGTTCCTTAGATCGTATGAATTGGCCAGGAGTCTAGCTTATCCTTTGGTGATTGCCTTGGGCACAGAGAGCACAGCAAACGGACCTCGAAGAATTGGTCTTTGCAAGTTGACTGGTATGGAGACGCTAGACGTTGCCCCGTCCCGAAATAGTTAAGTCGGATAGCCGACTATGATTGAACGGTGAGTCCGAGCGACTCGCGCCGACTCCAGCGCCAGATCATCAATATAGCGACGATGATCAATCCTACCGCGAGCCCGGTCCAGATGCCCTGACCTTGCCAGCCTTGTCGAAATGCCAGCCAGGCGCCGACGCCGATGCCGATCGCCCAATAGCCGATGAAGGTGAAGATCATCGGCACTCGCGTGTCGTGCAGGCCTCGCAGCACGCCGGCGCCGACGACCTGGGCGCCGTCAGCGACCTGGAAGATGGCGGCGATGGCGAGGAACGACACGCCAAGCGCAATCACTTGCGCGTTCTCCGGCGTGTCTTCGAGGAAGATGGTGATCAGCTCTCGCGGGATGGACCAGATGACCAGCGCCATCAACGCCATGAAGCCGACCCCCAGCGCCCAGGAAGTCCAACCCGCCCGGGCGATGCCGGCCTTGTCGCCCTCGCCCAGGTTACGGCCGAC
>DASWTR010000034.1:0-5342 GCA_036402035.1 Sphingomicrobium sp. | reverse complement strand
ATCCGGGAACAGGTCGCCGAGGTGCGGAGCCGGGCCGGCGGTCCGATTAACCTCAACTTCCTCTGCCACCGGATGCCGGATCAGGCTGACGACTCCGCCTGGCGAGCTCTGCTCCAACCCTATTATGACGGGCTGGGCGTGGAGACCGAGGGCTCCGGCCCGCTGCGGCTCCCCTTCGACGAGGCGGCCTGCGCCGTCGTCGAGGAAGTAAGGCCGGAGGTCGTCAGCTTCCATTACGGCTTGCCGTCGGAGTCCATGCTGGATCGGGTGAAGGCGGCCGGGGCAATCACGCTATCCAGCGCGACCACCGTCGCGGAGGCGCGCTGGCTCGAAGAGCGGGGTGTCGACGCGATCATCGCCCAAGGGTTCGAGGCCGGCGGTCACACCGCGCGCTTTCTCGGTTCCGATCCGGCCGAGGCGCTCGGGCTATTCTCCTTGCTCCCGCAGATTGTCGATGCCGTGTCCGTGCCGGTGATTGCGGCAGGCGGGATCGCCGACGGGCGCGGAATTGCCGCCGCCTTCGCGCTCGGCGCCAGCGCGGCACAGATCGGCACCGCCTATCTGCTCACACCAGAGAGCCTGATTGCCGACGCGTTCAAGCAACTGCTCCGCGAGCGGCCGACCGTGATGACCGATGTCTACAGCGGCGGCCTGGCGCGGGCAGCGAAGGGCCGGCTGATCGAGGAGCTTGGGCCGGTCCGCGCAGAGCCGCCGCCCTTCCCGCTCGCGACCGCCGCGCTGATGCCGCTGTGGCGCGCCGCGCAGGAGCGCGGCGATTGGGACTTCCTGTTGCCATTGGCGGGCCAATCCGCGGCGCTTGCCAAGCCGATGCCCGCCGAGCAGCTGACTCGTACGTTGGCCGCCGAGGCACTGAAAATCATCGGGAGCAAAGTCGATGCTTGAGATCGTCGCCGTGCCGGCCTTTGCCGACAATTATCTGTGGCTGGTCCACGATGCCGACAGCGGCGAGACCGCGGTGGTCGACCCCGGCGACCCGGCACCGGTGCTGGCAGAGGCCGAACGGCGCGGCTGGCGCATCAACAAGGTCATCAACACCCATTGGCATCCCGACCACACCGGCGGGAATCTGGCGATCAAGGAAGCCACCGGCGCGACTATCATCGGCCCTGCCGGAGAGAATGGGCGCGTACCCGGCCTGGATGTGGCGCTTAAGGAGGGCGACCGTATCTCGATCGGGGCAAGCGAGGCGGAGGTGTGGGAGGTCCCCGGCCATACGCTTGGCCATATTGCCCATATCTTCCATCAGGACCGCGTCGCGTTCGTCGGCGACACATTGTTCGCAATGGGCTGCGGCCGGCTATTCGAGGGCACCCCAGAACAAATGTATCGGTCCCTGGAGCGCTTCGCTTCGCTGCCGGACGATTTCCAGCTCTACTGCGCGCACGAATATACGCTGTCCAACGCTCGCTACGCGGCGCACGCCTTTCCCGCGAGCAAGGCAATCGCCGAGCGGCTCCGTCATGTTGAGCAGGAACGGTCGGAGGCACGCCCGACCGTTCCAACCACCGTCGGCGAGGAGCGGGCGACCAATCCCTTCCTGCTCGCCGAAGATGTCGCGGAATTTTCACGGTTGCGCGCGGAGAAGGATAATTTTCGGTAAGCCGAAGTTCAGGCTGATGCGCTATTAGTGGAAGATCAAACGAGGAGAGTCGCAATGAACCTCCGTCTATCCATCCTCGCCGCCACGGGCGGCGCCATCCTGATCTCCGCATCGGCGATCGCTCCGGCAAAATCGGAACATTATGACGCCCGCGCCGCCGGCAAACTGGCCAAGGCCCTCGCCGGCCGTGCGCCCGGCGCACCGGTCAGCTGCATCGGCAATGGCCGTGGCTCCGACATGCAGGTGATCGACGACAATACGATCCTGTTCCGTGAAGGCGGCACGGTCTATGTCCAGAAGCCGAGCGGCGGCTGCCATGGTATCGGCAACGGCTATTCGCTGGTCACTCGGCTCCATGGCAGCAACCGGCTGTGCCGCGGGCAGATCGGCGAGGTCGTCGACCAGGTATCGGGCTTCTCCTACAGCTCGTGCGTGTTCGGGGATTTCATACCGTACCGGAAAGCCAGCTGATCCGGGAGAAGGCGTGGTGAGGCTTGCAGCTCAGGCTCTGACCGCACTTGTTGCCGGCGCCGTGCTGGGCGGCTGCACCACCGCGCCGACTCAGGAAGTACGGAGCCCGAGGGCGCAGCGGGATCTGGCGGAGGCGCTGGCCGGCCGCACGCCCGGCCCGCCGGTCCGCTGCATCCCCAACTTCAAAGCCGACCAGATGCAGGTAATCGACGACCATACGATCCTGTTCCGCGAGGGCCGCACCGTCTATGTGCAGAACCCGCGCGGGGGCTGCCCGGGGCTTGGCAGCGGCAGCCGCACGCTGGTCACCCGCCAGTTCGGCACCAGCCAGCTGTGCGACGGCGACCTCAATCACACCGTCGACCTGGTGTCCGGCATCCAGGGCGGGGCCTGCGTGTTCGGCCCGTTCGTGCCTTACACGCGGCCGCGGAGCTAATCAGCGCTTGTAGAGCGCGTCGAGCCGCTCGCCGTAATGTTTGCCGATCACGTGGCGGCGGATCTTCATCGACGGAGTCAGCATTTCATTCTCGACCGAGAATTGCTCGTCGGCGACGATGAAGCGGCGGACCTTCTCGATCACCGATAGCTCGGCGTTGACCCGGTCGACCGCCCGAGACAGCGCCTTGTGCATCCCCTCGGCGTCGTCCTTGAAGCGCTTCATTTCCTCGGGATCGGGCACCAGCAGCGCGACCAGATAGGGCCGGCGGTCGCCATAGACCATCGCCTGCAAAATCTCGGGCTGCAGCGTCAGCATGCCCTCGACCCGCTGCGGCGCGACATTGTCGCCTTTGTCGTTGACGATCAGGTCCTTCTTGCGGTCGGTGATGACGATCCGGCCCTTGTCGTCGAGGTGGCCGACGTCCCCGGTCGCCAGCCAGCCGTCCTGAAGCACGCGCCCGCTTTCGTCGGGGTTGTGCCAATAACCCTTCATCACCAGCTCGCCGCGGACCATGATCTCGCCATCGCCGGCGATGCGCACTTCAGTGTTGAGCATTGGCGGGCCCACCGTTTCCATCCGGATGCCGGCCTTGGGCCGGTTGCAGCTGATCACCGGTCCGGCCTCGGTCTGGCCATAGCCCTGCAGCATCGGTAGGCCCATCGCCTGGAAGAACAGCCCGACATCGGGATTGAGCGGCGCACCGCCCGAGACCATCGCCTTCATCCGCCCGCCGAACTTGCGCCGGACCTTCTTGCGCAGGGTCAGCGACAGGATGCCGTCCATCGGCAGGTCCCAGGGTACCGACTTGCCGGAGTAACGCTTGGTCTCGATCGAAAGCGCGCGGTTCATCAGATAGGCCGGCAGTCCGCCGTCCTTTTCCACCTGCTTCATGATCTTGGCGCGAAGCATCTCGAACAGCCGCGGAACGACGACCATGATCGTCGGCCTCACTTCCTCGATATTGGCGGCGAGCTTCTCGAGGCTTTCGGCGTAATAAATCTGCCCGCCCAGCGCGACCGGGAAATGCTGACCGCCGGTGTGTTCATAGGCATGGCTGGCAGGCAGGAACGACAGGAATATCTCGTCGTCCCAGCCGAAATCGGTGGCGATGATGTCGATGCAGCCTTCGACGTTGTGGAGGATCATGCCGTGGTGCTGCATCACCCCGCGCGGCGCTCCGCCGGTGCCGCTGGTGTAGATCAGACAGGCCAGGTCGTCGCGGCCGACCTTGGCCATGCGTTGCTCGAGCGCGCCGACGTCCGACGCGCCCGCGACCAGCTCGTCCCAATGATGGAATTGGGCAATGTCCGGCGACTGGCCGGTGATGATGTCGTCAATCGAAATGACATGGTGGCAATCCGAAGCGAACAGCACCGCCGGCAGAAGGTTCTTGGCCAGCTTCTGGGTCGAAACGATCACCGCGCTGGCGCCCGAATTGGCAAGGATATGCTGATGGTCGCGCGTGGTGTTGGTGGTGTAGGTCGGAACCGTGACGCAGCCCGCCGCCATGATACCGAGGTCGGCGATCAGCCATTCGGGCCGGTTCTCGCTGACCAGCATGACCCGATCGCCGGGCTTGAGCCCGATCCTGTGCAATGCCTCGGCAAACGCCGCCACCTGCCGCGCCGCCTCGTTATAGCTGATCGAGCGCCAGGTGCCGTCGTGCTTTGACCACAGGAACGGCGCATCGCCCTTCTCCCGCACACGCGTCAGGAACATGGTGACGAGGTTGGGAAAATCCTCGAGCCTGGTTTGCGACCTGCCAGCCATCACTCCCCCTTATTGCTGTACCGCCGCCCCTTCGCTGCGCGGATCGGCCGCTCCCACCCACCGGCCGCCGACCCATTCGATGGCGTTGGCCTTGAAGCTCGGGTCCCGGACGCGAACGTCCGAGTGACCGAGCGCTCGCAGCGCCGGAATCATCGCTTCGTGCGAGCTGCCGCGCTCGACGAAGACCACATTGCCTCCCGGCGCATAGATGACCGGCAGTGCGATCGCCTCCTGCGCGGACAGGTTCCAGTCGATCACGCCGATGATCGCCTTGGCGACCTGAGCGATGATCGTCGCGCCGCCGGCGGCACCGACGGCCAAGCGAACTTTGCCGTCGGGGCTGAAGACGATGCTCGGCGACATTGAGCTGCGCGGGCGCTTGCCGCCTTCGACCCGGTTGGCGGTCGGAACGCCGTCCTTGTCCGGAACGATGTTGAAGTCGGTCAGCTCATTATTGAGATAATAGCCGTTCACCATCAGGCCGGACCCGTAAACGCTCTCGATGGTCGAAGTCAGCGAAGCGACGTTTCCCTCAGCGTCCGACGCGGAAAAGTGCGACGTGCCATACTCGGGCTGCTGCGGCGCTTCGGCAAATTGCGGCGCGCCGGCGGGGTTGCCGGCCTGGACGCTGGCCATGGCTTGGCCGGCGGATATCAGCGCCGAGCGACGGGCGAGATATGCGGGGTCGCTAAGGCCCGTCACCGGGACCGGCACATGGTCCGCGTCGGCGAGATATTTGTCGCGGTCGGCATAAGCGAGCCGCATCGATTCGACGATCAGGTGCCAGGCGGCAGGATTGTCCTTGCCCAGCGTCTGGAGGTCGAACCGTTCGAGCTGCTTAAGGATGGCGAAAACCGTCGTCCCGCCCGACGAGGGCGGGCCCATGCCGCAGATGCGGTAGCCACGATAGGTCCCGCACACCGGCGGCCGCTCCTTGGCGTCGTAGCTGGCAATATCGCCAGTGGTCATCGGCGCCGGGTTGCGCGAAGCGCCGCTGACGGTGGCAGCGAGCGATTGTGCGTTCGGGCCGACATAGAAGCT
>DASWTR010000033.1:0-5583 GCA_036402035.1 Sphingomicrobium sp. | reverse complement strand
CCTTCATGCCGCCCAGCGAGATGTCATGGACCTCGACCGTGTAATAGCTTTCCGCGACCTGGACGTTGGCCTTGCAATTGACCTCCAGCCGCGGTGGACGCGGTCGGAACCCGTGGCGCGGCTTGCGGCCGGCCAACAGCTCACCCAGGTCGATATTCTGCTCGAACTTGAAGCCGGCGGTACCATCGCGCGTCCAGATCACGCTGGACGCGATCTTCTGCGACGACAGCTCGACCTCGACCAGATCGCCGACCGTCACCGGATGGCCAATTTCAGCCATCAGGCCGCCAGCCGAGACGTTCCGCACGCGAATCAATTGATGGTGTCCGTGCGCGTCGGTCAGCTTGGCAACCCGGAGCATGGCGATCATGCGCTCGTCCGAGCGCCGATCCGATGGGCGGGGCACGGAGGTCGACAGGGTGAAAGTCGTCGACTCGAACGCAATATTGTCCTCGCCCAACGGGCGCTTGGTCTGTTTGCGCCGGATGAGTGAACCAAACATGCCTGGGCCTCTCCCAAAGCGAAGGAAATTCGCGTCAAAGCGGGACAATAGGTCTATTGAAGTTAAAATCAGGTTTCGCGCGTTTGACCGGGCTTCTAAGCTAGGCGTTAATGCGGTTAACCGGTCGGGGAGGAAGCAGGCAAAGGAATGACGTTGCCAAGGCTACTGCTGATCGATGACGAGCCGGCACTTGCCGCGTTCGTGGCTCATGCCGCGGACCTGTGCGGCTTCGAGCCCGTCATTGCTGAGCAGGACCAGCAATTCCGCGACAATTTCCGCGAAACCCGCCCGAAAATGGTTGTGTTGGACCTGGGCATGCCGGGCATGGACGGGGTCGAGCTGCTGCGATTCCTCGCCGATGAAGATTATCAGGACCCGGTGCTGATCATCTCCGGCTTCGACCGTCGGGTGCTGGAGAGCGCTTTTCGCTATGGTGAGGCACTCGGGCTCCAGATGGTCGGACCGCTCGAAAAACCGGCCCGCCTCGAAGAGCTGGAAGAAATACTGAACCGGCTGAGGCCGTCGCTGGTGCCATGATCAGCCAGGCTGACGTGGGGCTGCTAGACGGCTTCGAGCGAGCCCTGATCAACGGCCGGCTACGGATGGCCTATCAGCCGAAAATCTCGCTGTCGGATGGTCGGCTGCGGCGCGTCGAGGCGCTGGTTCGCTGGGACGATCCCGAGCTTGGCGCTGTACCGCCGTCGCGGTTCGTGCCGCTGGCCGAAAAGCACGGCCTGATCGACCAGATGACCCAATGGGGCCTGCGCACCACCTTGCGCCAGTGGCTGGGCTGGCGCGAGCAGGGACTCGATACCTGCCTCGCTTTCAACATCTCGGCGCTTAACCTCGACCAGCTCGACTTTCCCGACCTCGTCGAACGGATGTGCCGCGCCCTAGAAGTCCCCACCGACCGGCTGGTGCTGGAGCTGACCGAGGGCGCAACCCAGCCGCTAATCAAGCTGATGGACACGCTGACCCGCTTCCGCATCAAGGGGATCGGCCTTGCGATCGACGATTTCGGAGTTGGCTATTCGACCCTGATGCAGCTCCGCCAGCTGCCGTTCACCGAGCTCAAGATCGACCGGTTTTTCGTCGACGACGCGCCGTCCTCGACCGACAGCGCGCTGATCGTCAAGAGCATCATCGACCTCGCCCACGGCCTCGGCCTCACGGTCACCGCCGAAGGGGTCGAGACCGAAGAGCAGCTGCTGCTGCTGCGCGAGCTGGGCTGTGACGTCGCTCAGGGCTATTTCGTAGCGCAGCCGCTGAGGCCCGAAGCGCTGATCCCGTGGCTCGACGAGTTCGAGGAGCGCTGGCACCGCATGGTCCGCGACGAACCGCAGCTGCCGTTCCGGGTCCCGCGTCGCTTCATGGGCTAGACGCCGAACTCGATCCCCTGAGCCAACGGCAAGTCGTCGCCATAATTGATGGTGTTGGTCTGGCGTCGCATATAGGCGCGCCAGCTGTCCGAGCCGCTCTCGCGACCACCACCAGTCTCCTTCTCGCCGCCGAACGCTCCGCCGATCTCGGCGCCGGAAGTGCCGAGGTTGACGTTGGCGATGCCGCAATCGGACCCTGCAGCGGACTGAAACAGCTCGGCTTCCTTGAGGTCATTGGTGAAGATCGATGAGCTAAGTCCTTGAACAACCGAATTATTCAATTCGATCGCTTGTTCGATCATCTGGTAGCGCAACACATAGAGGATCGGCGCGAAGGTTTCCTGGAGCACCATACCTTGTTGCGCATCGACCTCGACGATCGCTGGGCGGGCGTAGAAGCCGCCGGGCACCGCCTCGACCCGCTCGACTTCAGGGAATGCGCGGCGCATGGCCTCGAACGCGCCTTCATCGATCAGCGGGCCGACCAGCGTGCCCGCCTCCCGCGGGTCGCCGATCTCGACCCGGCCGAATAGCTCACGAAGCCGGGCGACCAGCCGGTCGGCGACCGATTCATGGACGATCAGCCGGCGCAGCGTGGTGCAGCGCTGACCTGCCGTTCCGGCAGCGGCAAACAGGGTTGCGCGCTCGACCAGCGCCAGATCGGCCGATGGCGTGACGATCATCGCATTGTTGCCGCCCAGCTCCAGCAGCGACCGGCCGAAGCGCTGCGCGACGCGCGGGCCGACCGCGCGGCCCATTGCGGTGGAGCCGGTTGCTGACAGCAATGCGACCCGATGATCGTCGACCAGCGCTTCGCCTGCGTCGCGCCCACCCTGGACACATTGCAAGAGCCCCTCAGGAGCATCGCCGAAGCGCTTCAAGGCCCGTTCGGCGAGAGCCATCACCGCCGCGGCACACAGCGGCGTCTTCTCGCTCGGCTTCCAGATCACCGGATCGCCGCAGACCAGCGCCAGCGCCGCGTTCCACGCCCAGACCGCGACCGGGAAATTGAAGGCGGTGATCACCCCGACCACGCCGAGCGGATGCCATTGCTCAATCATCCGGTGATTGGGCCGCTCGCTGGCGATGGTCAGGCCGTAGAGCTGGCGCGACAGGCCGACGGCATAGTCGCAGATGTCGATCATCTCCTGGACTTCGCCCAGGCCTTCCTGAACGATCTTCCCCGCTTCCAGCGTCACCAGGCGTGCTAGCGGCTCCTTGGCGGCGCGCAGTTCCTCGCCGATCAACCGCACCAGCTCGCCGCGGCGTGGCGCCGGGACGGTGCGCCACTTCAGGAACGCTCGCTGGGCACGCTCACACGCGGCCGTGACATCGACTGTGGTGGCTTCAGCGACGCTGCCAATGGCCTGCCCGTCGATCGGCGAGCGGCTCTCCAGGCTTCCGCCCGTATCGACCTTTAGCTCGGCGAGCAGCTGGCGGGCCTCTTCGGCGGGCGGACGGGTCACGACAAAATCTCCTTGGCTCGAGCCAGCGCGGCGACGCCGGCGTCGATCGTCTCGTTCTTCTTGGCAAAGCACAGGCGGACCAGGTTTCGCGGCGGGTCGTTTTCGGCGAAGAGCGACAGGGGCACGACGGCGACCCCGGCCCGCTCGACCGCCTGCATGGCGAAGCTCTCATCGTCCAGACCGATGCCCGAAGCAGCCAGGTCGACGCACAGGAAATAGGTCGACGCGCTCGGCAGCACAGCATATCCCGCTGCTTTGAGGCCTGCCGTCATCCGATCACGCGCCCGTGCGAAGCGCTCTCGCATCGGTTCCAGCCATGCGTCACCCTCGGCCATCCCGTAGGCAACCGCGGTCTGCAGGTTGGGCGCACTGGCGAAGGTCAGGAACTGGTGCGCCCGCGCCGCCAGCGTCGCCAGGTCGGGCGAGGCAACGAGCCAGCCAATCTTCCAGCCGGTCAAAGAGAATATCTTGCCGGCCGAACCGCATTTGAGGGTCCGCTTATCCATGCCTGCCAGCGAGGCGATCGGCGTGAAGCTCTGGCCGTCGAGCAGGATATGCTCCCACACCTCATCGGAGATCACGATCAGGTCGTTGATCACCGCGAACTCGGCCAGCAGCGCCAACTCCTCGCGGTCGAACAGGCGGCCGGTCGGGTTGTGCGGATTGTTGAACACGACCGCTCGGGTCTTCGGCGAGATCGCGGCCTCCAACGCCGCCCGCTCGATCCGCCAGCCCGGCGGAACGAGAGCCACCTCGACCGGCAGTCCCCCTGCGCGACGGATCAGCGGGGCATAGGCATCATAGGCGGGCGTGAAGACGATAACCTCGTCACCCGGCTCGACCGTCGCGAAAATCGCCGCCGCCAGAGCCTCCGTAGCGCCTGAAGTTACACAGATATTCTCAGCGCTTAGACCAAGATTTTGATGCCGATTGTAATGCAATGCAACCGCTTCGCGCAGCGCCGGGAGGCCGCGCGATGGCGCATATTGGTTCGAGCTTTCGACAACGGCCCTCGCGGCTGCCTCGAGGATTTCCGGCGGCCAGCCGAAATCAGGAAACCCCTGCCCCAGGTTGACCGCGCCATGCTTCGCGGCGGCGAGCGACATGCGCTCGAAGACGCTGGTTTCCATCTGCTGATAGAGCGGGTTCAAAGCAGCACTCCCTCGGCGCGAAGCCGCGCCCTCTCATCCATCGAATAGCCAAGCTCCGCCAAAATCGCCTCCCCGTCCTGGCCTTCCCGGCGTGGCGGCTCGGGCCGTTCGAGCGCGGTGTCCGAATAACGCGGCGCGGGCGCCGGCTGGAACACGCCGTCGAGGTCGAGGAAGGCGCGCCTGGCCAGGTTGTGCGGATGCACCGGCGCTTCGCCCAAATCGAGCACCGGCGCGACGCAGGCGTCCGTTCCCGCAAAATGCGCCGTCCATTGATCCCGCGTCCGGGACGCAATCACGGTTGCGATTTCCTCATGGCTCGCACCGGGCGCCAGGGCGAGGCCTTTGAACAGCGCTTCGCGGAACTGCGGTTCGATTGCCCCAACCGCCAGAAATTTGCCGTCCAGGCAGCGATAAACACTATAGGTCGGCTCGCTGCCGTCGAGCAAATTGGTCTCCCGCTCGTCGCGCCAGTGCCCTGCGGCCCTTAGACCGTAGGTCAGTGCTCCGACCAGTGCTGCGCCGTCGCTCATTGCCGCGTCGATCACCTGCCCCTGCCCGCCCCGCTGCACCGCGAGCAGCGCCGAGACCATGCCGAACGCCAGCATCATCGCGCCGCCGGCATAATCGCCGAGATAATTGATTGGCACAGCCGGCCGCTCCTTCGGGCCGATGCCGTGGAGCAGCCCGGTGATCGCGATATAGTTGATGTCGTGCCCGGCCTCCTGCGCCAGCGGCCCATCCTGGCCCCAACCCGTAATCCGCCCGTAAACTAGCTTAGGATTGGCCCTGAACAGTTCGTCCGGCCCCAGCCCGAGCCGTTCCATCACCCCCGGCCGATAACCCTCGATCAGCCCGTCCGCTCGCCCGGCCAGCCGCCGCACAACTTCGCGGCCCGCCTCCTGCTTCAGATCCAGCGAAACGCTCCGGCGCGATCGGAGCTGCGGATCGTTCGGCACGCCGATCATCCCCGCCCGCTCGACCCGGATCACCTCGGCGCCATGATCGGCCAGCATCATTGCCGCAAACGGCCCCGGCCCCAGCCCCGCCATCTCGACGATCTTCAGTCCGGTAAGCGGGCCCGCCAA
>DASWTR010000032.1:0-10954 GCA_036402035.1 Sphingomicrobium sp. | reverse complement strand
CGCTCCGCGCCAAGGGCTCGGCGAAGCGGGCTTCCGTCCAGATCGCGGGCAATTGCCGGCGTGGCGTGATCCGCACGTCCCGTTCCTCCAGCAATCGTGCGAATAGCTCAGGCAGCACTTCCCCAAAGCGCGCGGCGAGCGGCGCCCGGGGCCGGGCGGCAAGATCCCCGATCGTCTTGAGCCCCGCCCGGCGAAGCGCGAGATGAGTCTCCTCCTCGACCCGGATTGCCGCGACCGGCAACGCCTTGACCTCGGTGCCGCCGAACGCGGCCAGCGCCAGCGCTGCATCCGGCGTCGAAGCGATCGCAAGCTGTGCCGTTAGGCCAAGCCGCTCGATCCGGCGGCCCAGATCGCGAGCCAAGCCTGCTTCCCCATTGGGGAAGCGATGTGTGCAGCCGGTGATGTCAAGGACCAGGCCTTGCGGAGGGTCGGTTGCGGCCATCGGCGTATAGCGTTCGCACCCATCAGCCAGCCATTCGAGCAGGGCGAGGTCGGCGTTTGGATCATGGTCGATCGCCGCCAGCTCGGGCGCTCGGGCCCGAGCGTCGGCGAGGGTCAGCCCAGGCACCAGGCCGAGCTTCAGCGCCCTTACATCGAGCGCGGCCAGGCGCATTGCACCGCGCACCTTCTCGACCAGCGCGAACGGGAGGTCAGGCGGCGCGGCGTTCGAACGCCTGGCCCGTTCCGCTGAGAGCAACGGCAGGAACACCGCCAAATAGCGGCGTCTGGTCAAAACATTGTCGGTCACGATTCCACTCCAGCCGGGCCTCGAACCCGGCAATTCCGCCGCGGTGGCGTAGCAGCGTCACTTTGAACGCCGGACGACCCGGCGCATTGGCTGGGAGCGGCGTCGAAGATGCGCTCGCCACCCGCCAGCGGCTGTGCGCAGCGCTCGGCACCGGCTCGCCCCCCGTACGCAGTAACAAAGTCATTACCCCGCTATGTCCGGCGGCAAGCGCCAGCCGGCGCGATGCGGTGAGATTGAGGGCAGGGGCCTTGCCGTTCAACTCGATGACAACCGCGCCAACGGCGCCGCACCGGATAATATCGGCACCCGCCCGAAGGGCGGCAATACTGTCCGGGGCATCCACCAGGAACAGGCGGCTGGGGGAGATGCCCAACTCGGCCAGCCCAAGCCCATAGGGTCTTGTCCCCAGCCGCGTGCTTGCCTCCCGCACCCAGAAAATGGGCTTGGTCTGGTGGCACCGTCCTGCCAGCAGCAAGGCAAAGGCCGCGCCGCTCGCGGCATCGCCCGCCGAGGCGTAGACTTCATGCAACGCTGCCTGGGCCAGGCCGCCCTTCAACCGCGTATCCAGCGAATCCACGCCAAATGAAACTCGCACGGCGTCGCTGTCACGAGCGCACGCGATTGCCTTCAGCCGGGTTCGCGCTAGCGACTCGGAGGGTTTTATGTTCATGCTTTGTTCTACCATATCCGACACGGATGAGGTCAATATGGCGACTCGCGTCGCGTTCCGTTCAAGCGGAAAGACTTGCGCCTCCGGCACTTCAGCCGGTAGCGGACAAGCGGGGTCTGCGAGACGTCGGCGCTATCGCCGGCGAAATGGATATCTCTGTCCGGGGTGTCATGAAGAAGAAATCGCTCGAGACAGGGTTAACCGAGCTTGAGAGCCACGTGCTCTCGCTCATCTGGCGAATGCAGCCAGTCAGCGCCTACCAGATTCGCCAGGCCTTTGCGCGCTCTCCTACGCGCGAGGTGGCGCTCAGCCAGGGAAGCATCTACCCCGCCGTCGAGCGCCTGAAACGACGAGACTATGTGCGGGCGTCCGCGTTGAACGATGGTCGCAAAACGGAGCATCTCACCTGCACGGCTGCCGGGGAACGCGCCATCAGCGCCTGGGTGCGCGACGCCGTAGTTCAACTGCCCGAGGATCCGTTGCGGACCAGGGTGACCGCCCTTTCCATCCTCAGCGAATCGGAACGCGTTGAGTGGGCGCGGGCAGCAAAGACGTCGCTGCTGCGCAATCTCGCTGATTTGGAAGAATTCGCCCAAACGCACCCAGGACCCTATCTTGAAATGGCCCATGACAATGCTCGGGCGACATTGCTCGCGCGGGTACGGTGGATCGAACGCGTCGAAGCGAAGCTGACCGACGAATAGCCGCCAGGCGCATGCCTGCCGGCCGCGATCCTCACCGATAATCGACAGAACAAGCCAAGGCGGCAGGTGATCCCACGCCTCGAAGCTGTTGCCTGTTAGCCACAGCTAACAGTTCTTATCGACCTATCTCGACCTGCGTGCTTGCGCGCCGTCGTCTCTCTAGGCAGTGCGTTTCGCACTAATTATGGTTGGGATTCGATCGGCATGCGCAACGCGTCGATCAGGCCGGACGAAGGGGGAATTGATGAGCAAGAAGACGTTACTGGGCGCTACCGCCCTTCAGACCTTTGCCGCTTGCGGGCTGGCGTTCGCGATCGCGGCACCCGCCGGCGCGCAGGACACCGCCCAGCCGGCGGAGGAGCCGGTCGAGGAAGCTCAGCCAGGCCCGTCGGAAGTCGAAATCGAATCCGGCACCAACGTAGCGCCCGCCGAGGGCGAAGCGATCGTTGTGACCGGCTCGCGCATCCGTCGTCCGAACCTCGAATCAAACGTGCCGATCACCTCGATCGCGGGCGATGCCTTTTTCGAGCGCGGTGACAATAATGTCGGCGACGCGCTCAACGACCTGCCGCAGCTTCGCAACACGCGTCAGCAGAACAACTCCAACCTCGCCGTCGGCGTGGCCGGCCTCAACCTGCTCGATCTTCGCGGCCTCGGGACGGTGCGCACGCTGACCCTGGTCAACGGGCGTCGCCATGTCGCATCGGACATTACAAGCACGGCCGCCTCGACCGACGTCAACACCATCCCGAGCGACCTGATCGAGCGTGTCGACATCGTGACGGGCGGCAGCTCGGCCATCTACGGTTCGAACGCGATCGCCGGCGTCGTCAACTTCGTGCTGCGGCGCGATTTCGACGGGCTGCAGGTGCGCGGCCACATCGGCCAAGCCGAAGAGGGATATGGCGAGAATCATTATGTGTCGGCGATGTACGGCACGAACTTCGCCGACGGACGGGCCAACGTCACCGTCCATGGCGAATACTACCACCACGACCGGGTTTTCGGCCACGAAGTGCCGCACATCCGGCGCAACAATGGCTTGTTCATTACCGATGTCGACCCCGCCGGCCTTCCCGACGGCAGCGACGGGATTCCGGACCGCACGTTCATCAGGGACGTGCGCAGCACCACCATTCATCCGTTCGGCCTGGTGCCGATCACGCAGCGCAATACGACGCCGGGATGCGGCCTCGGCATTCCCAATCCGACCAATCAATCGGCCTATAACTGCAACTATATCTTCCAGGCCGACGGCACGCTCGTCCCGCAGACGGGCACGCGCTTCGGCGCCGGCATCACCGGCGGCTTCGCGGGGGGCAATGGATCGACCCAGCGAGAAGGCGAGCTGGTGACCGTCTATCCCGAAAACCGTCGCATCAACTTCAACCTGCTCGCTCATTATGAGATCAGCGAGGCGTTGGAGCCGTTCCTCGAGGCCAAGTGGGTCCGCGTGAACTCCGACGGCGGTAATGCCGGACCCGTCGGCATCCAGGGTACCTTCGTCCAGTTCGATTTCCGCGAGCGGGTCCGGCTCGACAACCCGTTCCTCAGCGCGCAGGCAAGGACGCTGATCAGGGATTCGATCCTCGCCTCAGGCTGCAATACCGATCTGCAAACAGCGTGCGGCACCGGCAATCTAACGGCCGCGCAACAGGCCCAGGTCAACGATGGCAGCTACCGGTTCGTCATTGCCCGGAACCTGCTCGACATCGGGCCGCGCGACGAGTTGTTCGAGCGCGACACCTATCGTCTCGTCGGCGGCCTTCGCGGTCAGTTCAACGACGACTGGAACTATGAGGTCTCGGTCAACTACGGCAAGATGAAGGAGCGGACCGAGCGGCAGGGCTATGTCGACCGGCAGCGTTTCATGCTTTCGCTCGATGCCGGCCTCAATCCGGTCACCGGACAAATCCAGTGCCGCGCCCAGTTCGATCCGGCATCGGCGGTCGCCTTCAACCTGCCCGGCACGGCCTTGACCGACGCGCAGCGGCAGGGTTTCAACAACCGGCTAGCCGCCGACATTGCTGCCTGCGTCCCCTACAATCCGTTCGGGTCAGCCGATAACACGGCGGCGGCCAATTATTTCCGGGTCAACGAAGTCCATCACGCCATGCTGGACCAGCTGGTCATCTCGGGCTTCGTGTCCGGCGATTCGAGCCAGCTGTTCGAGCTTCCTGGCGGCCCGATCGGTTTCGCGATCGGTGCCGAATATCGCAAGGAAGGCGCTTCCTACGATCAGGACGATTTCACCGCGACAGGCGCCCCCAACTCGGTCGCCATCGGCGAAATTCCGCTCGTTCATACCAAGGTGAAGGAGGCGTTTGCCGAGCTTCACATCCCGATCCTGAAGGACGAGCCGTTCTTCGAGGAACTGGCGGCCGATGCCGCTGGCCGCATCGCCGACTATGGCGGTTCGATCGGCACGGTGCTGGCCTATAATGCGGGTCTTGAATGGGCGCCCATTCGCGAGCTTCGCTTCCGCGGCAACTATGCCCGCGCGGTGCGTGCTCCGAATGCGTCGGAAACCTCCTTCCCGATCGTTCCCAACTTCGCGCCTGGCTTCCAGGATCCGTGCCGCGCCGCCAACATTGGCGGCGGCTCGCAGTACCGCGCCGCCAACTGTGCGGCCGCCTTGGGCGATCTGCTCACCACTCCGTCATTCGCGAACATCGCCGCCATCTCACTGCCGGTTCGGAGCGGCAGCAATCCGGATCTGTTCGAAGAGACGTCGGACTCTTATACCGTTGGCGCGGTTGCTCAGCCGATCCCAGGCCTCTCGCTGAGTGCGGATTACTACAATATTACCGTCAACAATGTGATCGTCGCGCCGGGCGCTCAGGCGATCGTCAACACCTGCTACGACCTGCCCACGCTCGACAATCCGTTCTGCGCGCTGTTCACGCGTTATCTCGGCACGACGACGAGCGCCGCCGGCGAAATACCCGGTCAGGTGGCCAATCTGTCCTTGCTCGTCGCCCCGCTCAACTATGCGAAGCTGGTTCGGCGCGGCATCGACTTCGAGGCGGCTTATCGCACCAACATCAGTACCGACCTCCGTCTGGACGCCAGGCTGATCTACTCGCTTAACCTCAAGAACAGCAATTACATCAACCCGGTTGATCCGGACTTCGAGCAGGACAATCTGCTCGAGGTCGGGCAGCCGAAGCACGAAGCGCGGCTTGACGCGGCGCTGACTTTCGGGGCGTTCACGCTTGGCTATGGCCTGCATTATATCGGCAAGATGGTGACCCCGCTCGAGGTCGAGGATCTCCAGGAGACGCAGGGCCGACCGCCGCAGAATGCGGATTATGCCAGCATCCTCCATTATCCCGAGACATTCTATCACGACGTCCGCCTGGAATGGGACATCAAGGGGCTCGGCTTGTTTGGCGACAACAAGCGGAGCAATCTCAACGCCTACATCGGCATCGACAATCTGTTCGACACGGTTCCGCCGCTCGGCCTGCAAGGCAATGGCGAACGCTCGGGCAGCACCTCGACGACGCAGGGTACCGCAATCTACGAAAGCTTCGGCCGACGCTTCTACGCGGGCTTCAAGGCGCGCTTCTAAGTCGGGCTCAGACGAAATTCAGGCCGGGGAGACCATGTCTCGCCGGCCTTTTTGTGTGCGGAGGATTGTCGGGTGACTTGCCGCAGGCCGCAACTTTCAGGCCGCGAGGTCGACCCCTGGATTGAGGCTCGGACGAGCTTGACTGGCCGCCCCGAACTTCGATCGGGAAGCTGCCTCGTCGACTGTCAGCAGCTCGACTGCTGACTGCAGCAAAACCAGCAAAGAGCCATCGAAATAATCAGCCGCCAGCTGCTCCAGCGCCCGCCGCTTGACGGCTTCCGGAGTAATCGCCGGCAGGTAAACAAACGCGACCTTGCGGGCGTTCGAAGCCGCGAGGCTTCGTCTGCGGCGGGTCAGGACACCCTTCTCGCACAACCTGGCAAGCATCGACCGGATCGCCGAGTTGGACAGCTTGGTCGAAAGCTGGGCTTCGAGAGCCTCGGCCGTCATTGGCCCATGGAGATAGATTTTGGAGGCAAGCTCTCGCTCGCGGCCGGCCAAATGCTGAACCTGCGGCGGCAACGCCGCCAGCTGTTCGGCGCCCATTGGCACGTCACGAATATGCATTGCTTTGGCCGCCTCGCCCTACTTCACAAGCCGATAATTGAAATAGGTCGTATCGTACTAAATGGCAAGCTTGATTCTAGGCCGCTGAAGGGACCGTTCGAACAGAAGCGCCTCTTCAAGCCGGTCGCGGACTGGTGAAAAAAGCTGTGTCGAACCGGTCGGGTCGAATCCCAGCTTGCGGATCAGGGCGATACCTCGGCTGTTCCATGGATAGACACAGGCTTCGAGCGTCTGGATCGACAGAAAGGAAGCCGCGAGCGGAATTGCGGCCTCGGCTGCTTCGAACATCAGCCCTTGACCCTGATAAGCCGTGCCCAGCCAGAAGCCGATCCGCGCCCTGCCTTCTTGGTCGCCGGGGACCGTTCCGATGCTAATCCAGCCAAGCAGGTGGCGGGCAGGGCGATCCATGATGGCGAACTCAACGGCTCGCGTCCTAGAGAGGCTCTCTTCGGCCGAGCGTATCCGATCCAGGGCCATTTCGGCGGTCATGGACGGGGGCCACGTCGTCAGGTTTGCGGCGACATCGGGGGTCATCAGTTGCGCCGTTGCCTCGGCGTCCCGGCCGGCGATCGGTCGCAGATAGAGCCGTTTCGTCTCAAGCTCGAACCGAACCATTGCAATCCTCTGCTCACCGCTCGCGGGGGTTACCGGCGAGGTGGAGACCGAAGAGGCAATGACATCCATTCCCGCATTCGCGGGAGCCCGATTTGCCACTCAACAGGCGAAGGCGGAACACCTGGACCTGTCTTGGTCGATTGGTGCGGTTCGACCCTAGGGATGTCAACCCTCATCTCTTGGCTGTGACAATAGTCCGGCGCTTGCAGCGAGCAGCCAACTCTGGTCATCAACGCTCCCGTGATAGTAGCTAAAATGCAACATTCAGTTACACGCGGTTCCGACTGGAGCCCACATTAGCATGCTACGAAGCGGCCAAAGATACCGCGCCTCATTGTTTCTTTTTAGCCACAAAAGCGCGATAAAAATGTCACAGCGGCTGGCCATATTGGTCCGTTTGGGTCATCCGGCCTTGCCGGGGCCGTCCGGCCAAAGGCAGTAGATCGCCCCGATCAAGACGGCTCGATTTGAGCGGGGGAGATAGTGATGACCAAGAAGATGCTGCTGGGCGCCACCGCGCTCCAGACCTTTGCCGCTTGCGGGTTGGCGTTCGTCGTCAGCACACCTGCGCTTGCGCAAGAGGCCGCCCAGCCGACCGAGGAAGCGGCTGGCGATTCGGCGGAAACGGTAAGCGAGGCCCAGCCCGGTTCCTCGGAGGTTGAGATCGAATCCGGCACCAACGTCGCGCCCGCCGAGGGCGATGCGATTGTCGTCACCGGCTCGCGCATCCGCCGGCCGAACCTGGAATCGAGCGTTCCGATCCTTTCGATCGCAGGCGACAGCTTTTTTCAGCGCGGAGACAGCAACATTGGCGACGCGCTGAATGACCTTCCCCAGCTCGCCAATACGAGGCAGCAGAACAATTCGAACCTAGCGGTTGGTGTTGCCGGTCTGAACCTGCTCAACCTTCGGGGCCTCGGCACAGTTCGCACTCTCACACTAGTCAACGGCCGTCGTCATGTCGCCTCGGACATCACCAGTTTCGCAGCGTCGACTGACGTCAATTCTATTCCAAGCGATCTGGTTGAACGTGTTGATATCGTGACGGGCGGTAGCTCAGCTATCTATGGATCCAACGCTATTGCGGGTGTCGTAAACTTCGTACTGCGAAAAGATTTTGAAGGTGTGCAGGTTCGTGGCCATGGTGGAGTCGCCGAGGAAGGATATGGCCGCAACCAGTATCTGTCCGGGATGTACGGTACCAATTTCGATGGGGGCCGGGGCAACATCACCATACATGGTGAATATTATCGTCATGATCGTGTTTACGGTCATGAAGTTCCGCATATGCGGCGAAATAACGGCTTATTCATCACCGATGTTGACCCTGCCGGCCTCCCTAACGGCAGCGACGGAATCCCGGATCGGACGTTCTTGAGGGATGTTCGCAGCGCTACCATCCATCCTTATGGCCTGGTGCCGATCAACCAGCGCAATGCAGCACCGGGCTGCGGCCTCGGAATTCCCAATCCGACGACCGGAACAGCCTATAACTGCAATTACATTTTCCAAGCCGACGGCACACTGGTTCCGCAAACCGGCACCCGATTTGGCACCGGCATCACCGGAGGATTTGTTGGAGGTAACGGATCGACCCAGCGCGAAGGCGCGCTGGTAACCGTCAATCCCAAGAACCAGCGCATTAATTTCAATCTGCTTGCTCACTATGAAATCAGCCAAGCACTCGAGCCTTTCCTCGAAGCCAAGTGGGTTCGCGTGAACTCCGACGGTGGCAACGCGGGGCCGACCGGAATTCAAGGCACTTTCACCCAATTTGACTTCCGCGAAAGAGTCCGGCTCGACAACCCGTTCCTCAGCACACAGGCAAGGACTTTGATCAGGGATTCAATACTGGCCTCGGGTTGTAACACTGACATTCAAACCACGTGTGGCACCGGCAATCTAACGGGCGCCCAAGTAACTCAGGTCAATAATGGGACGTATCGGTTCGTAATCGCAAGGAACCTATTGGATATCGGACCGCGCGAGGAATTGTTCGAGCGCGATACTTATCGCATCGTTGGCGGCCTTCGTGGTCAGTTCAATGACGACTGGAACTATGAGGTGTCAGTCAACTACGGCAAGATGAAGGAGCGTACCGAGCGGCAAGGCTATGTTGACCGCCAGCGTTTTATGCTGTCGATGGACGCAGGTCGAAATCCGGTCACCGGCCAAATCCAGTGCCGCGCCCAATTCGATGCCGCAGCTAGGGTCGCCTTCGATCTTCCGGGAACAGCTCTAACGGCGGCGCAGAAGCAAGGGTTCGCCAGCCGTTTGGCAGCGGACATTGCCGCATGCGTTCCTTACAACCCATTTGGGGCGGCGGACAATACCGCGGCGGCGAACTATTTCAGGGTCAACGAGGTCCATCACGCCACGCTAGATCAGTTGGTCATCTCCGGCTTCATGTCTGGCGACTCGAGCCAGCTGTTCGAACTTCCCGGGGGGCCGGTTGGGTTCGCAATCGGTGCGGAATATCGTAGGGAAGGCGCTTCATACGATCAGGATGACTTCACCGCGACCGGCGCCCCCAACACAGTTGCGATCGGCGAAATCCCGCTTGTCCACACCAAGGTGAAGGAGGCATTTGCCGAACTCCACATTCCGATCCTGAAAGATGAGCCCTTCTTCGAGGAATTTTCGGTCGATGCCGCCGGCAGGGTTGCCGACTATGGTGGTTCGATCGGCAAGGTGCTCGCTTATAATGCCGGACTGGAATGGTCACCCATTCGCGAACTTCGCTTCCGCAGTAACTACGCCAGGGCGGTCCGAGCGCCGAATGCCTCAGAGACCGCCTTCCCGGTCGTACCAAATTTTGCACCTGGCTTTCAGGATCCTTGCCGCGCTGCAAATATTGGCACCGGTTCGCAGTATCGAGCGGCCAACTGTCTTACGGACCTCGGTGACCTTCTCAACAACCCGTCGTTCGCGAACCTCGCCAACATTGCCCTTCCGGTTCGAACGGGGAGCAACCCGGACCTCCTTGAGGAGACGTCGGATTCTTACACGGTGGGCGCGGTCGTTCAGCCCGTGTTGGGACTTTCGTTGAGCGCGGACTATTATGACATCACCGTTAACGACGTGATTTCCACTGTAAGCGCACAGGCGATCGTCAACACTTGTTATGACCTTCCGTCGCTCGATAATCCCTTCTGCGCGCTGTTCAGTCGCTACCGAGGGGCAACAAATAGCCCGGCAGGCGAGGTACCCGGTCAGGTGGCCAACTTGTCGCTACTGCAAGCGCCGGTGAACTACGCAAAACTGGTGCGACGTGGCATCGATTTCGAGGCTGCATACCGTGGAAAAATCAGCTCCAACATCCGCATCGATACCAGGCTGGTCTACGCGCTTAACCTAAAGAACAGCAACTATATCAATCCCGTCGATCCAGACTTTGAAGGCGTCAACCTCGGCGAAGTGGGCTTCCCCAAGCACGAAGCTCGCTTCGATGCAGCCTTGAGCTTCGGCGCGTTCACGCTGGCCTATGGTCTTCATTACATTGGGAAAATGGTAACGCCATTGGAAGTTGAGGATATCGAGGAAACGCAGGGCCGTCCGCCGCAGAACGCGGATTGGGCGAGCATCCTTCAATATCCCGCGACCTTCTATCACGATGTCCGTCTGGAATGGGACGTCAAGGGTGGCGGCTTGCTCGGCAGCAAGGCGGGCGGCCTCAACTTTTACGCCGGCATCGAAAATTTGTTCGACACCGCCCCGCCCTTGGGACTGCAGGGTAATGGTGAGCGTTCGGCTAGTACGTCGTCCACCCAGGGAACAGCGATTTACGAATCCTTCGGCCGGCGGTTCTATGCGGGCTTCAAGGCACGCTTCTAAACGCGGACGTTAGAATGAATTGGGCCGGGACGACCAAAATCGTCCCGGCCCTTTTTGCCGGGCCGGCGGATGCCCAGCCTGGATCACAACGCTTCGACGATCGTCACATTGGCGATGCCGCCGCCTTCGCACATCGTCTGCAGACCGAACCGTTTGCCGCGGGAGCGTAAGCCATGGACCAACGTCGCCATCAGCTTGGTGCCGCTGGCGCCGAGCGGATGGCCGAGCGCGATCGCGCCGCC
>DASWTR010000031.1:0-62914 GCA_036402035.1 Sphingomicrobium sp. | reverse complement strand
CATGCCGTCGTCGAGCTCCTCGAGGCGCGTTACCCGGTGTGGCATTGCAAAGCGGGTGCCGAACTTCATCGCCTGGATCTGCCCGCGGAACACGAGGTCCGCGCCCGAAATGCCGGTTGGAAAGCCCATGTAATTCTCGATCCTGCTCGACGTGCCGGCCTGCCCGCCGACTGCGGTATCCTCGATTACCAAAGCGGACAGCCCTTCCGACCCCGCATAGACCGCAGCCGCGACCCCGGCCGGCCCGCCGCCGACGACCAGCAGGTCGATCTCGTGGGAGTCGCAGATGGCCATGTTCAGGCCGAGCCGGCGGGCGAGCTCAACCGGCGTGGGGTCCAGAACCTCTTCGTTCCGGCCGAACACGACCGCAGGCCGCGGCGGCTCGATGGCGCAGGCGCGGGCCGTTTCATCGCCTTCGACTGTGCCGAGTTTCGCCGAGCGAAATGGGATGCGGTTTCGGCTGAGGAAGATCGCGGCGCGCTGGACGGCTGGGTCGACCTCCGCTCCGATCAAGACAAGGGAGCTGGCGCCGACCTCGAACTGCCTTCGACGTCGTGCTGCGAACACGGTCAGCACATGATCGCCCAGCTCGGGAATTTCGCTCATCAGGGCGAGCATGTCGGCCCGGTCGACTTCGACGGTGTGGGTTAGCCGGGTTGCGCGCATGGCTAGTCCCCAGGCGCCGCCAGACAGGAAACTGAGCTCGCCCGCGAACTGGGTCGGGCCGAGCGTCGCGTTGATCGGCCGTTGGCCAGTGGTCGGATCGAACGGCTCGATCTCGCCCTCGACCACGTAGATGAACCGATCCATCGGCTCACCGGCCTCGGTCACCATCTGGCCGGCGTCGTAGCTCCGCTCCCGCCCTGCAGCGCGAAGCCGTTCGACATGGGATTGGGCCAGCGGCACGCGCTGCATGGTCACGAGGTCCAGGCCGATCGATTCCATGCATCCCTCCGCTTTGATGTCGAAGTCTCACTAGCGCAGAAAAAAGGTGCGGCGAAAGCTCGGGCTAGGCTTAGCGGATCTCCTTAGACCAAGCGACTTGACTTGATTGAACGTTCAATCAACAATTGGCGCATGGACTCGCCAGCGACCTCCACCCGCGACCGAATCGTGCATGCGGCGATGGAGCTGTTCTGGCGTAAGGGCTATGGCTCCACCTCGATCGCCGACATCCTCGAGACCGCCAAGGTCAACAGCGGCAGCCTCTATTACTTCTTCAAGGGCAAGCAGGAGCTGCTGGTCGCGGTGCTGGAGGCTTATCGGGACGGGATCGGCCCGATGCTGCTGGAGCCGAGCTGGGGCGATGTCGAGGACCCGATCGAGAAAGTCTTCGCGCTGCTCGGCACCTATCGCCGGCTGCTGGTCGAGACCGATTGTTTCTACGGCTGCCCGATCGGCAGCCTGGCGCTGGAGCTGCACGAGCCCGACCCCGACATACGCGAGCTGATCGCCGCCAATTTCGCCAACTGGACCGAGGCGGTGAAGACCTGTCTCGACCAGGCGCAGCTCGACCGGCGTACCGATACGCAGGGGTTGGCGGAGCTGGTGCTGACGGTGATGGAAGGGGCGGTGATGCAGACCCGCACTTACCGCGACATCGGCCATTACGACCGCGCCGTCGAGCAACTGCGCAATTATCTCGACTGTCTGAAGAAGGAGTGAGCTGATGCTGATCCTGCTTGCCGCGCTGGCCGCGGAGCCCGCGACGATCCCCCCGGCCTTCCAGCCGATGGCCTTCCTGGTCGGCCATTGCTGGGAAGGGAAGTTCGAGAACGGCCAGGTCGACACCCACTGCTACGACAGCCTCTATGATGGCCAGCATATCCGCGACCGCCATGAGGTGAAGGGCGGCAAGAAGCTTTATCGTGGCGAGACCATCTACAGCCGCGACGGACAGGGCGTCAGCTACACCTATTGGAACTCGGTCGGGGGCGTCAGTCGCGGCTCGATGAAAGGCGACGGCGACCGGCTCGACTTCGGCACCGAGCGTCATCGCACCAAGGACGGCAAGGACATCGCCATCGCCACGCATTGGCAGCGGCAGGGCGCGGATGCTTACCAGTCCGTGACCTCGTCCGCCGACCTGCCGTCGATGAATCGGACAGTGGTGTATCGGCGCGTCGCGGCGCCGGTGTCGATCCGCGCCGAGAAGGCGGCGGACGGCAGTCAGATTCTGGTTCACGAAACGACGGTCGCGGCCCCGCCAGCCGAGGCCTGGGCCGCGATCGCCACCGCCGAGGGCTGGAAAAGCTGGGCGGTGCCGACTGCCTGGATGGAGGGCGAACTGCTGGAAACCAGCTATGCCCCGGCGGCGGCGCGCGGCGACGACACCACCATCCGCCAGCAGATCATCCTCAAGGTGCCGGAGCGGCTGATCGCCTTCCGCACCACCAAGGCGCCCAAGGGGTTCCCCAATTTCGAAAGCTTCAGCCGCACGACCCACTGGATCGAGCTGGAACCGGCCGGCGAGGGACGGACCCGGGTCCGTCTGGTCAGCGCCGGCTATGCCGATGACGAAGCAGGCCGGCAGCTGGCCGGCTTCTTTACCGAGGGCAACCGGATCTCGCTCGAGCGGCTGCGCCAGCGCTTTGCCGAAGGGCCGATCGACTGGACCACGGAGCAGCGGACGGCGGCGAAGCGCTAAGCCAAGGTCGTCCGGTACTTCTTCCGGGAATCACAGCCCGTCGCGATAATCGGCGAGCCGGGCCTCGAAGCGGCGGCGAAGGATTTCCGCCTCGCGCGATTTGCCGCTGGAAACGCCGTCGCGCTGGCGGCCGCAATGCCGGGCGAACTGCTCGACCAGGTCGATCAGCTCGCCGACCTGGCGGCGCCGGCCGGCATCGTCGGGCGGCAGATCGTCCAGCTCGTGGCGGATTAGCTCGGGCAGGCGCCGGTCGATCAGTACGCACAGATCATGCGCGTTCGGGTCGAGTTCGGCCTTGCCCAGCGCCAGCCGGCTCCGGTCGATCGAGGATTTGATTGCCGAGAGCCGGGACCGCTCCGTCGGCGCTACGGCCCACAGGCGCTGCCAATCCTGCTCGAAAGGCTTGTTGGCCTGTTGGGCGATCGGCAGGCCGGCCAGCGCCTTGCGATTGCGCCGCGCTTCCCGCCACCCTTCGAAGCGCGCAACCCCGACTACGAACGGGATCCACAGCGCGAAGGCGGCGAGGACGGTGACGAAGATTTGGGCCAACACATTGTCGGTCACGGCAAATCCGATGCCGATACCGGCCAGCGTCGACAGGCCGAACGCGATCGCGAAGCGCGTCGCGATGCGCACGCCGCGCTCCCAATAGCTGGTCATCCGATCGTTCAAGGACGGATAGGCAGGCCGCATGTCCATGACAGGATTATGGGCCGATCCGCCCGCGTTTCAAGGAAAGGCCCGAGAGGATCGCGGGGCGGCTGGATCGTTGCGGACATGGCCGGCTCAGCTAAGCTGGATTAATGCCGCGCACTTTCCGAACGATCGCGATCATGGTGCTGGCGCCGCCGTTTCTCATCTATTCGCTGGCACATTTGAGGATTTTGCTCACCACCTCGGGAGAGCTGCGCATCGCGAGCATCCTTATCGCAATCTGGTCCGTCGGCATGGCGGCATTGCTGACATCGAAGTGGCGGGTATCGGTTATCATCGCGGTTGGCATTGCCTATACCCTCGTCTCCATCTTCCTGCTGCCCATGCTTACCTTGTCCGCCTCCTGTATGGTCGGACCTTGCCTCTGAGCGGTGATGTCCGCTTTCCACTCTTAGCGGCCACAATCGACCCCATTGCCGACCTTAACTGCTGGATGTTTTGACCGATTTGAGACTCTGCTGCAGAGCGTCCGTGATGTCTTACGCTCATTCAGCTCGGATAGTCTTCGCCGACATGCTCGGCACTCTCGATCACCTCGTTGCCAAGGCCGAGGAGGCCGGTATGGCGGACGATGTGTTGGCGGTGAAACTCACCGAGGACATGTTTACTTTAGAGTTGCAGTTTCGCGTCGCAATCAATCAGGTGCTGTTGGCACTCAATCAAGTCGCCGGGAAAACAGTGCCGCTCGAAGAGGCGCCCTATCGATCGCTCGCGGAGCTTCGCGAACGCATTGCCGCGGTGCGCTCGCAGATTGATCAAGCGGACCCGACGGAATGGGCGGCACCAGATGTGGCTGTCGATCTAACATTGCCGAATGGCGTCCGCTTTTTGATGACGTCGGAAGAGGACATTCGAGATTGGATTATGCCAAACTTCTACTTCCACGTGACGATGGCATATGCCTTGCTGCGCAGCGCGGGGTTGGCCGTGGGCAAGATGGATTTCTTGCCCCATATGGATCGGCATAAGGTGCCGAACGCGGAGTAGCAGTCCCGACCGCCGCAGATGTCCGCTTTCCACCCATTCCTGCCACCGGCGACCGATAATTGGGAAGCCTTCGCTGGCGTTTGCGTTTGTCCTCCGGCTGAGCGATCGTCTCAAGGGCAAGGAGTGCATGCAATGGCATCCGTTAGATACATTGTGAGCGATGTTGATCGCTCGGTCGAATTTTATCGGGACAGGCTCGAGTTCGATGTTGAAATGCATAATCCGGGGAAGTTCGCGGCGCTCAAACATAACGACCTAACGCTTTACCTCAGTGCGCCCGGTGCAGGCAGTGGAGGCACGGCGGGAGGCGATCCACAGCCCGGCGGTTGGAACAGGTTCATGTTGGTTACTGACCGCATCGACGCTCTCATCGAGCGGCTGAGCAACGCTGGCGCTAAGTTCAAGGGAGAGATTAGCGAGGCAGGTGCCGGGCGCGCGAGGCTCGTGGAAGACCCGTCGGGTAACCTCATTGAGCTGTTTGAGTTCAAGAAAGCGGAAGCCATGGAAAACCTGACATCGTAGGCACTTTCCACCCCTTTCGGCCACAAACGGCCAAGTGCGGACATTAGGCTAATCCAGCGTCGTCCGGTACTTCTTCACGGCGATCCCGGCGACGATCACCACGAACAGGGCCAGCGCCCCTAGGCTCGGCGCCGCCTCAGCCAGGCCGACCCCTTTGAGCATCGCGCCGCGGACCACCCTCAGCATGTGGGTGACGGGGAGGATGGAGCCCAGCCATTGCGCCCATTCGGGCATGCCGCGGAACGGAAAGAGGAAGCCGCTGAGCAGGATCGAGGGCAGGAAGTAGAAGAAGCTCATCTGCATCGCCTGCAGCTGGTTGCGGGCGACGGTCGAGACCAGAAAGCCGAGCGCCAGGCTGCCGACGATGAACAGGAACAGGCCAAGGATCAGCGCCGCCCAGCCGCCGGCCATCGGCACGCCGAACAGCAGCCAGGCCATGGAGATAATGATCGTCGCCTGGATGATCCCGACCAGCACGAACGGGGTCAGCTTGCCGACCATCACCTCCAGCGGCCTCAGCGGCGTGGAGAGCAAAGTCTCCATCGTCCCGCGTTCGGTCTCGCGTGTCATGGCCAGTGCGGTCATCATCACCAAGGTCATGGTAAGGATGGTCGCGACCAGGCCGGGGACGATGTTGTAGCTGGTGATGCTTTCCGGGTTGTAACGGCGCTGGACGACGACCTCGAACGGTGGCGCCATGGCGGGTTGCGCCAGCGGGCCCTTGAGGTCGTGCTTCAAGCCTTCGGTTGGGAGCGAAGCCAGCGCGGCGACCGCGCTGCCGGTGGCGGCCGGGTCGGACGCGTCGGCTTCGACCAGTATCTGGGCATTGTCCTGCCGCACGACGCGGCGGGTGAAATCGCCCGGAATGGTGATCGCGAACTGGACGGCGCCGCGCTCGATCAGCCCATCCATCTCGGCCGGCGAGCGGGCGACATGGTCGATCCGGAAATAATCGCTGCGCTGGAGCGAACCGAGAATCGAGCGGGAAAACTGCCCCTGGTCCTGGACCAGTACCGCGGTCGGCAGATGCTTGGGATCGGTGTTGATCGCATAGCCGAACAGCAGCAGCTGAAACACCGGAACGCCGATGATCATGGCATAGGTCAGGCGGTCGCGGACCAGCTGCGTGAACTCCTTGGTCAGCACCGCCATCATGCGGGTGAGGGACAAGCCCATCATGGCAAACGCCCCATCATGCCGCTTTGACCTGCGGCGGCGCATGGGTCCGCATCAGGTGAATGAACACATCCTCCAGCGTTGGCTGGACCTCGGTCCATTTGAACGGATCGCGGCGGTAGGGCTGGATCGCCGCTTCGAGCGCGGCCCGGTCGGTGCCGCTGACGTGCAACGCTTCGCCGAACGGAGCGGCCATCTCGACGCCCGGTTTGGCGGCCAGTTCGCGGCCCAGCCGGTCGGCGCGCGGGCCCTCGGCTTCGAAGGTGACCAGGCCGCTCTGCGCGATCACCGCGTCGCCGGTACCGCGGGCGATCAGCTTGCCGTTGAAGATATAGGCGATCTCGTGACACCGCTCGGCCTCGTCCATATAATGGGTCGAGACCAGCACGGTCATGCCATCGTCGGCAAGGCGGTGGATCTCGTCCCAGAAATCGCGGCGGGCCTGCGGGTCGACGCCGGCGGTCGGCTCGTCAAGCAGCAGCAATCTCGGCTGGTGCATCACCGCCGCGGCCAAGGCCAGGCGCTGCTTCCAGCCGCCCGATAATGTGCCGGCAAGCTGCTTGCGGCGATGGTCGAGGCCAAGCTTGTCGAGCGTCTCGTCGACCGTCCGGTTGACCTCGCTGAGGCCGTAGACCCGGGCGATGAAGGCGAGATTCTCCTCGATCGTCAGATCTTCGTAGAGCGAGAAGCGCTGGGTCATATAGCCGGTCTGGCGCTTGATCGCCTCCGCCTCACGCGGGAAGTCGAGCCCGAGCACCTGTCCGGTGCCGCTGTCGGGCGTCAGCAGGCCGCACAGCATCCGCAGGGATGTCGTCTTGCCCGAGCCGTTGGGGCCGAGGAAGCCGGTGATGTGGCCCTGCTCGATCTGCAGCGAGACATTGTCGACCGCCTGGAGCGAGCCGAATCGCTTGCTGAGCCCCTGGACATCGATCGCCAGGGTCATGGAAGCGGTTCCACGTCGACCGGCAGGCCGGGCATCAGATTGGCCGGCTTAGCGGGCAATGCTTCGACCATGAACACCAGCCGGTCGCGGCTGTCGCGGCTGAAGATGATCGGCGGGGTGAACTCGGGCCGCGGGCTGACATAGCTGATCTTCGCGCTGAGCCCGCCCGCGCAGCCGTCACAGGAGAAGCGCACATTGCGGCCGGGGCGATAGCGGGCCACTTCCTGCTCGGGAACGAAGAAGCGGATTTTCACGCGGTCGTCGGGCAGCAGGCTGACGATCGGCTGGTTGGCGGCGACCCACTCGCCGGGACGGTAGAAGACATCCTCGACCCGCGCTGCGGACGGCGCGGGCGGGGCCAGCTGGCCGACCCGGATCGCCACTTCGCGCTCGCCGCCGCGGGCCTGGCTTTCCTGGGCGCGGGCGGCGGCAATCTGGGCGCGCCGGGCGCTGGCAGTCTGGCGGGCGGCATTCAGCCGCGCATTGGCTTCGCGCAAGGCGGCCTGAGCGGCGTCGATGTCCTTGCCGGCTACAGCCGCAGCATCATCGCGCCGGACTGATAGCAGCCGGTTGAGGTCGCGCCGAGCCCTATCGGCGTCCGCCGCGGCGGCGGTCGCCTCGGCTTCGGCCTGCTCGGCATTGGCCGCGGCCGCGGCGATCTGGGTACGGGCTTCCAGCACCTGCGCCCGCGCCTGCTCGCCCTGGGCGGAGAGGGTCGCGGGGTCGATGGTGAACAGCCGCGCCCCCGCGGGAACGCGCTGTCCTTCCTGGGCGGAAATGCTGCCGATCGTCCCGGCGACCGGCGCGGCGAGGAACAGGCTGTCGCCTTCGATATAGCCGGACAGCATCCGCTCGCGGCCGTTTCCGCGCAACAGATACCAGGCCAGCGCCGCGGCGGCGATCAGCAGGATGATGACGATAATCGGTCTCGCCCGGTTCATTGCCCATCCTCCGCCTTGGTTTCTTCTGGCCAGCCGCCGCCGAGCGCTTTCACCAGCGCCACCGTGTCGCGCGCCAGGGCGCCGCGGGTTTCGATCACTTGTTCCTCCAATGACAGCCGGCGCTGCTGCGCAATCAGCACGTCGGACAGAATGACGAGCCCGCCGCGGTAGCGGGTGCGGGCGATCTCCTCGGCGCGTCCGGCAGTGGCCAGCGCCTGCTCCAGCTCGGCCAGCCGGCGGCGGTCGCCGTCGACCCGGCCGAGCGCGTCCTCGACGTCCTGAAGCGCGGTCAGCACCGTCTTGCGGTAGGCGATCGCTGCCTGCTCCTGCCGGGCATTGCGCACCGCGACATTGGCCTTCCGCCGCCCGCCGTCGAAGATCGGCCAGTCGAGCGCGGCGCCGGCGCTGAAGCTGCGGCTGCCCCATTCGAGCAGCGCGCCGAGCGCGGTGCTGACCAGCGCCGGTGCGGCGGTCAGCGAGATGCGCGGGTAGAGGTCGGCGACCGCGACGCCGATGTCGGCGGTGGCCGCCGCCAGCTCGCGCTCGGCGCTACGGATGTCCGGCCGCCGCCGGAGCAGCTCCGACGGCAGGCCGGGGGGCACCAGGGGCGGGGAGGGGGCATGCCCCGCCTGAGGTGCCGCCAACTGGCCGGCGAGCGCCCCGGGCGCCTGCCCGGTGAGCACGCCAAGTGCATGGATTTCCGCTTTGGCCTCGGCCTGCAGCGCCGGGATCGCCGCCGCCGCCGCCGACCGCTCGGAGCGCTGCTGCTCCAGGTCCTGCCCGGTGACCAGCCCGCCGCGCGCCCGCGCGTCGACCAGCTGCTCGAACCGCCGCTGCCGCGCCAGCTCGGCCTCGGCGTTGGCCATCCGCGCCTGCAGCGTGCGCAAGCGAAGATAGGCGCCCGCCACCTCGGCCGCGACCGTCACCTCCGCATCCCGCCGGTTCCAGATCGCCGCGCCGGTCCGCGCCGCCGCCGCCTCGCGCTCGCGGACGTTGCGGCCGAACAGGTCGAGCTCCCAGCTGGCGTCGAAGCCGGCGCGGAACGTGGTGAATTCCTGCCCCGGCAGCCCAAACCCGCCGCCGCCCGCGCTCCCGCCCGACCCGGGCGGAGCCGGGATCGCATTCTCGCTGATCCGCTGCCGGGTGACCGAAGCCTCCGCCCCGACCTGCGGTGAAGCGCCGGCCCCGGCCACGCGCTCCTGCGCCCGCGCCTCGCGGATCCGCGCGGCGGCCAGCTCGACGTCCAGATTCTGCCTCAGCGCCTGCTCGACCAGCCCAACCAGCTGCGCATCGCCGAATCCTCGCCACCAATAGTCGAGCTCGGCCGCCCCGCTCGCCGACGGCTCCAGATAACCCGCCGGCACCGCCACCTCGGGCGCGCGATAATCCGGCCCGACCGTGGTGCAGCCGGTCAGCAGCAAGGCGAGGACCACGGCCCGCTTCATCGCGCGCCCTCCATCAGCAACCCGGCCAGCACCGTCTCGGCATGTTGCCGGGCCAGCGCTTCGATATCGATCGGCGCGCCGCCCGCGGGCTGCAGCACTTCGCGGAAGATGATGCCCATCAGCATCGGCCCCATCAGTGTGAAGGCGTGGAACCGCGGGTCGCCGGGCCGCACTTCGCCCCTGGCCTGCGCCTTCTCGATCAGCGCCACCAGCACGGCGAGTGCCTTGCTCACCACCTGGTCGTGCCACACCTTGGCCAGCTCGGGGAAATTGCCGGACTCGCCGATCACCATCTTGACCACCGCGCCCAGCGGCATCGTCCCCGCCAGCGAGGACAGCCGCGCCAGGAACATTGGCACGATCTGCGCAAAGGGGATGTCCGCGGCGAGGATCATCGCGCGCACCTGGTCGATGTTCGGCGACACATTGTCCCGCACCACGGCGCGGAACAGCTCCTCCTTGTCCTTGAAATAAAGGTAGAGCGTCCCCTTCGACACGCCGGCCCGCTTCGCGATCTCGTCCAGCTTCGCCGCGGCGAACCCCTTCTCCGCAAATACCTCCAGCGCCGCCGCGCATATCTCGCGTGGGCGGTCCTCTGCTCGGCGCTGGAACTTGGGTTGCTTCACGAGTCGCTCCTAACTGACTGGTAAGTAAGTAACAGAGTCGACAGAGTCGTGCAAGCGACAAAAAAGGGCCGCCTTTCGGCGACCCTTCAAAAACGGAGATTTGCGAGCGCTACTTGACGCGCTCGACCTGCTCGAATTCCAATTCGACCGGGGTGGCGCGGCCGAAGATGCTGACCGACACCTTCACCCTCGCACGGTCGAAATCGAGCTCTTCGACCACGCCGTTGAAGCTGGCGAACGGGCCGTCCAGCACCTTGACCGCATCGCCGATCTCATAATCGACCTTGACCTTGGTCTTGGGCGCCGCGGCGGCTTCTTCCTTGGTGTCAAGCATGCGGTGGGCCTGGGCGTCGGGGATCGCCTGGGGCTTGCCGTTGGGGCCGAGGAAGCCGGTCACCTTGGGGGTGTTCTTGACCAGGTGATAGACGTCGTCGTTCATCGCCAGCTTAGCGAGGACGTAGCCGGGCATGAACTTGCGTTCCGACTGGACCTTCTTGCCGCGCTTGATCTCGGTCACCGTCTCGGTCGGCACCTCGACCGCCTCGACCAGGCTTTCCAGGCCGAGGCGCTTGGCCTCGGACATGATCGACTCGCGGACCTTGTTCTCGAAGCCGGAATAGGCGTGGATGATGTACCAGCGGGACATTGTTTCTCTCTTATTCTCCTCTCCCGCGGGGAGAGGGTAGGGTGAGGGTTAGCCGAGCAGGCCCAGCAGCCATTGGACGATCGCGCTGAACGCCGAATCGACGCCCAGGAAGAACAGGGCGAGCAGCGTGGTCATGATCAGCACCATGATCGCGGTGGTGCGGGTTTCCTTCATCGACGGCCAGACGACCTTGCCGCCCTCGCGCTGCACCTCTCGGACAAATTCCGCGATGTTGATCTTTGCCACTTTGCGATGCCCTTAAAGAGATAGAAAAACGAGGTCCGCGGACACCCCGCCGGACCTCGATCGTGGGGAGCGATTAGCGCACCCCGTCATGGAAGTAAATTCCATGACGTCAGACCAGCTTTGCTGGCTGGCCGGGCTGCTCCGCATCCGCTTCGCGGACCGGCGACGTTGCTCCGCAACGCACCTTGCTACGGCCTGGCAGGGGCAGAGGGACTCGAACCCACGACCCTCGGTTTTGGAGACCGATGCTCTACCAACTGAGCTATACCCCTAGGCCGCCTTGCTTTTCCTACAGATCCTACAGGAGCGCGGGAAAGCAGGCGCGAAGTAGCGACGAGAATCCTATTTCGCAAGCGCCCTACGCGGCGATATCGTAGGGTACGATCTCGCCGGTTAGGTACAGATTGCGCGCCTTGGTCCGCGACAGCTTGCCCGACGAGGTGCGGGGCAGAGTGCGGGGCGGGATCAGTTCGACCACCGGGCTGATCCCGGTGATCGCGCGAACCCGCTCGCGGATGTCGTCGCGCAGGCGACCGCGCTCCTCGGGGTCGCTTACCCGGCAATGGACCAGCACCGCCGGCGTTTCCTCGCCGCTGGGACCAGTGATGGCGAAGGCGGCGATGTCGCCCGACTTGAAGCCCGGCAGCTGCTCCACCGCCCACTCGATGTCCTGCGGCCAATGGTTCTTGCCGTTGATGATGATCATGTCCTTGGCGCGGCCGACGATGAAGATGTAGCCACCGGACATGTAACCCATGTCGCCGGTGTCGAGCCAACCGTCCTTCATGCAGGCAGCGGTCGATTCTTCGTCGCGGAAATATCCGACCATGACCGACGAGCCGCGAACCCACACCTTGCCGATGCCACGGTCGGGCAGCAGCTCGCCGTCGGCCCCGCGGATCTCGATCTCCATGCCCTTGACCGGCTTGCCGCAGTTGACGATCGCGCGGTAGCGGCGTGGCCGTTCCTGCGACGGTGTGCCGGCCCCCGCCAGCTCGCTTTCTTCGACCAGCTCAAGCCGGATGCCCTCGCCTGGTGGCATGATCGATACCGCCAGCGTCGCTTCCGCCAGGCCATAGCTTGGGCAGAAGGCGCCGGCCTTGAAGCCGGCGTCGGCGAAGCTGTCGACGAACGCCTGCATCACGTCGGGGCGGATCATGTCGGCGCCGTTGCCGGCAAGCCGCCAGCGCGACAGGTCGAAGCGGTCGGCGGCGCGGGTTTGCGAGCTCATCCGCCGCGAGCAGATGTCGTAGCCGAAGGTCGGCGAGTAAGAGAGCGAGGTGCCCGGGTTGCGGCTGATCAGGTCGAGCCAGGCGAGCGGGCGGCGGGCGAAGTCCTCGGTCTTCAGATAGTCGACCGAGACCTGCAGCGCGAGTGGCGACAGCATGCAGCCGACCAGGCCCATGTCATGATACCATGGCAGCCAGCTGACGCAGCGATCCGTCTCCTGAATCTCGGTCGCGACGCCGTGAGAGTGAAGATTGTCGAGCAAGGCACGGTGGGTCACCGCGACGCCGTGCGGGAAGCGGGTCGAGCCGCTCGAATATTGGAGATAGGCGATCTCGTCGGCATCCGCGCTTGGCATGGCGGTAGTGCTGGCGGGCTCGACTTCGCCCAGGCTTTCCCAGGAGCAAGCGTCGATATCTTTCTGCTTGGCCGCGACGATGGCGAAGTCCGCCAACTCCTCCGGATAGAGGAACAGCTGCGGATCGCTGCTCGACAGCATGACGACCAGTTGGTCGATATAGGCTTCGCGCCCGCCAAAGCTGGTCGGCAAGGGCAACGGCACCGGCCACAGCCCCGCATAAATCGCGCCGAAGAAGCAGGCGGCAAACTCGGGGCCGGTCTCGGCCACCAAAGCCAGCCGGTCGCCCTTTTTCAGCCCCATGGCCATGAATCGACGGGCATTGGCCAGGGCATCCTGGCGCAACTCCGCATAGGGATAGGCGCGGACCAGCGTTCCACGGGCGTCGTGGAAATTCATCCCGCGATGACCCTTTGCGGCATAGTCCAGCGCCTCGCCGAGAGTCGCAAAATCGGCGACCCGTCGGGGCAGGCGATCAAGGGTAGGGGTATAGCCTTCGGCGGTAAGGCTGGTGTCGATCCTGTCCTGACGGTCGAGCACGCGCTAATCCTGTTTTGTTGAGTTCTGGTCCCGGCGGACAGCCGCCGGCGGACCCGTCTCCCGCGGGCCTTTTTGCCTGATGGTGGGGGACTATGGCACAAACATGGCCATGGCATTGCAACAAAGGCGCAACACCCGGCCCCCGCTGACGGCTGCGAAGCTGGAAGAATTGGCGCTGAGCTATGTCGGCCGCTTTGCCACCAGCCGCGCCAAGCTCAGGGCCTATCTTCAGCGGAAGCTGCGCGAGCGGGGTTGGGACAGCGATGGCGAACCGCCGATTGAAATGCTCGCCGATAAATTCGTCCGCCTGGGATATGTCGACGATCACGCCTTCGCGCTGTCGAAGGCCAGGTCGCTGACCGGGCGCGGCTATGGCGCGAGACGGGTCGACCAGGCGCTGGCCATGGCGGGGATCGATGAGGAAAAGGGGGCCGATGCCCGCACCTTTGCCGAGGAGGAAGCGGTGAACGCGGCGCTGCGCTTCGCCAAGCGCCGGGCGCTCGGTCCCTATGCGCATGAGCCGCAAGATCCGTCGAAACGCGAGCGGGCGCTGGCGGCAATGGTTCGTGCCGGCCACCGCTTCCCGGTCGCAAAGGCTATTATAGACTTGAAACCCGGTGAGAATCCCGACGCGGAAGCCCTTAGCAACCTAAGTTAACCTTGCGTATGTCGGTTTCGCGACACATGAGACCGTGGTAAGGAGAGTATGTGCAGCGTTTGATTACCGAAACGACTCAGGCGGAGGGGCCGGAAGGGATCATGTCCACGGCGGCTGAGCCTCTTCCTGAAGGGTTGCATTGCACGGGCCGCGTCAAATGGTTCGACGCGACCCGCGGCTTCGGATTCCTCATCTCCGACGACTGCGAAGGGGACATATTGATCCACTTCAGCGTGCTCAAGGAGCATGGCCGGCGATCATTGCCCGAAGGCGCGACGGTGGAATGTATCGCGGCGCATCAGGACCGGGGCTTCCAGGCGCGCAAAATCCTGTCGATCGACCTTTCAACGGCCTTGCCGATGGCGCCCCGTCCAGTCCATTCTACCGCCGAGCGCGCGGACCGCAGGGCATTGGCCGATTCCGCGGGCGAGTATGAGCCGGTGGAGGTCAAATGGTTCAATCGCGTCAAGGGCTATGGCTTCCTCAACCGGGCGGGCGAGGGGGAAGAGGGCGAGGATATCTTCGTCCATATGGAGACGGTGCGGCAATCAGAGATTGTCGATCTGCAGCCGGGCCAGCTGCTCGAGGCGCGGATCGCCGAAGGGCGCAAGGGCCTCACCGCCGTCGAATTGCGCGAGCCCTGATCGCACGGACCCTGGCGCTGACCATCGTCGCGGGCCTTGCTGCCTGCCAGCCTTCCGCTTCCAACGCCGTCGACCTGGCGCAATCTCCGGCGGGGCTTGACCAAGTGCCGCTGACCGTCACCTCCGGCGGCCGCCAGCACCGGTTCACGGTCGAGGTCGCCCGGACCGCGGAGGAGCAGGCGATGGGCCTCATGTACCGCAACGCCCTGGCGCCCGACCGCGGCATGATCTTCCCGTTCGACCCGCCGCGGCCGGCGAGCTTCTGGATGCGCAACACGCTGATCCCGCTCGACATGATTTTCGTCCGGGCCGACGGCAGCATCGCCAATATTGCCGCCAACACCGTTCCCCTGTCCGAAGATCCGGTGACATCGGATGGCCCGGTCGCGGCGGTGCTTGAAATCGCCGGCGGTCGCGCTGCGGAGCTGGGGATCAAGGCCGGCGACACGGTTAAATGGTGATTGCGCCTTAGGTCGGATCGGGGCAAAGGCGCGGCCCATGGGTATATTCGCAAATGCCTTCACCTGGTGGAACGGCGCCTCCTGGGGCACGATGATCTCATCGCGCCGCAATGGCGAAGAAGTCGGCCGCGACGAAGCTGGAAATGTCTATTTCCGCCACCGCAAGGATCCGAAGCGCCGCTGGGTGATCTATCAAGGTGCGAATGACAGCAGCCGGGTACCGCCTGGCTGGAACGCCTGGCTTCGCGGCACGATCGACGAGCTGCCCGAGAAGGGATTGCCGCCGCGGCGCAAGTTCGAACAGGCCGCCCAGCCGAACCTCACCGGAACCATGGCGGCTTACCGGCCGGGTGGCTCGCTTGCGTCGCAGGGGATTCGCCCGGCTTCGACCGGCGACTATGAGGCGTGGAAGCCCGACCAGGCGTGACCCGGACCAAGGCCCTTCTTCCGATTGCAATCCTGCTGGTGGCGGCGGGCTGCGAACGGGCTAGCCAGTCCGAACAGGACGCAAACCAGCCGGTCACGATCGACGTACCCCGCGCCGCCGCCGAGCAGCCGGGGGTCACGCCGATGGCGGAGCGCGTCGCGGTCCTCGGCCTGCTCAACAAGCGCAACGGAATCGTCCGCGACCTGACGCTTCGCCCAGGGCAGGCGATGCGGGTCAAGGATGTCACTATCCGGTTGCGCGCGTGCGAAACCAGCGCGCCGTGGGAAACGGAAAAGCTGACCGGCGCATTCGTCCAGGTCGACCGGCTGCGGCCCGACGGGCAATGGGTCCGCCGCTTTTCGGGCTGGCTCTACAAGGAAAGCCCGTCGCTGAACGTGGTCGAGGATGCGGTGTACGACGTCTGGCCCAAGAGTTGCACGATGAGCTGGCCGGCCGGCCCGGCGGCACCCGCGGCGCCGACCTCCTCAAGAAGCCGATCGAGCGCCTCGAACTCCGGTGGGGGCAACACGGTCGATGAAGCGCCGGTTACAACCGATGCTCCGCCCGCGGATGGCGCGCCACCACCGGTCGACACGCCAACCGATGACAGCGCGGTGCCTAGCAATCCCACATAATTGTCCCGGCTGACCGTCGTTGCGCCGAGCGAGGCGAGGTGCGGCGTCATGAACTGGCAGTCAAGCAAAGTGAAACGGCCGACCTTGAGCCGCGCCACCAGCCAGGCCAGCGCGACCTTCGACGCGTCGGTCATCAAGCTGAACATCGATTCCCCGAAGAAGGCCCGGCCTAGCTTCACGCCGTAAAGGCCGCCGACCAGATTGCCTTGATGCCAGCATTCTATCGAATGAGCATGCCCGACAGCATGAAGACCCAGCGTCGCGCGTTCGATGGCCGAATTGATCCAGGTTTCTTCCCGGTCGGCGCAGGCCAGCAGCACATCATGGAATGCGGTGTCGCGAGTGACGGTGAACCGTCCGGAGCGCAGTCTTCGCGCCAGCGAACGCGACAGGTGAAACCGATCCAGCGGGATAATCGCCCGGCTGCGCGGCTCGACCCAGAAGATATCGCCCGCGTCGCGGCTGTCGGCCATGGGGAAAATGCCGGCCGCGTAGCCTCTCAGAAGCATTCGCGGATCCAGGCCCTCACTCACAGCAGTTGGCGCACTTCCTCTTGCGGGCGGCACAGGCGGACGCCCTTTTCGGTCTCCACCAATGGACGCTGGATCAGGATCGGATGTTCCATCATCGCGTCCAAAATCTCGTCATCCGAAACGTCGGGCCGAGTCAGCCCAAGCTCCTCCGCCAATGGTTCCTTGGCCCGCAATCCGTCACGCGGCGTGATCCCGGCCCGGTCGTAGAGTCGCTTCAGTTCCTCCCGGCTGGGAGGCGCCTTCAGATACTCGATCACCGACACGTCGGCGCCTTCATTGTACAATATTTCCAACGTCTTGCGCGAGGTGCCGCACATCGGATTATGGTAGATCGTGGCTTTCATTTCGGTCCCGTTTAATTCGCGTTTCCAAGCGTGCCACAGAGGGGCGGCACATAACAATGGTATCGGCCATGCGAAGCGCTGAATCGTTGAACAAGCGGAACCTCCTCCATCGATTGTCGTTTGGCCGACGTGACTTGTGCACTGCCGCCGGGGGCACTGGGTCCTGGGGCACGGTCCATTTTTGGAAGTTTGAAAAGGGAGTCAGATGATGCGGAAATCAGTACTCGCAGTCCTGCTCGCCGGTTCGATGTCGCTTGGCGCTTGCGCGACCGACAGTGAAACGGCTGGCGATATCGCGCAGGGCGCGGCAGTCGGCGCGGCCGGCGGCGTTGTGGCTGGCGCGGTGGTCCCGGGCGTCAGCGTAATCGAAGGTGCGGCAGTTGGCGCAGCAATCGGCGGTCTCGCCGGTGCAGTGTGGGCCGACAATGACCGTGACGGCTATGCTGACGGCTATGTCCAGAACGGCACCTATTATGCCGGCACTCCGCAGGGCTATGATCCGACGCTTCGTCGCGTTGCGACCGGCGCCATCGGTGGCGCGGCGCTCGGTGCCGTGGCCGGTGCAGTCATTCCTGGCCTGAGCCCGATCACGGGCGCCGTGATTGGCGCGGCGGTCGGCGGTCTCGCTGGGGCCGTCTGGGCCGATAACGACCGTGACGGACAGGCCGACGGCTATGTCTACAACGGCCAATATTATCAGGGCACGCCGTCAGGCTATGCCCCGAGCTCGGCTCCTCCCCCGATGGCGGGCGAGAGGGGCTAAATGGAAGCAGAGATCGCTACGCGATCCTTCCCGAAGCCCGTCGGACGCCAAGTGCGCCCGGCGGGCTTCGCCGTACTGGCGGCCGGCGCGTTGCTTGTGGCTGCGCCAGCCGAGCCGGTTTCGGCGGCGGCCGTCTTCACTCAATCGAACGAGGAAGCAGGCGGGCCCCAATGGGTCAGGTCCGGGGACGATCGGGCCGCACAGCATTTGATCGGATTGCTGCAAAGCGCTGCTCTCGACGGCCTCGATCCGAAAAGCTTCGACACCAAGCGATTGAAGCGCGCAGTGCTCGCCGCTGAGGAGGGCAGGGCCAGCGCGGTCGCCAAGGCGAACGCCCTGCTCGACGAGGCGCTGGTGGCCTATGTGACCGCGCTGCGGCAGGCGCCGACGCGCGACTGGATCGTCAACGACCGCGAGGCAATTCCGGCGGCACCATCCGCAGATGAGCTGTTGGCCGAGGCCGCTCGGGCACCATCGCTCGAGATGTGGCTCAAGGCCATGCCATTTATGCACCGCAGCTATGCCGATCTCCGCCGCGCACTGGCCAGATCCGAGGCACTTGGCGACCGCGCCTCCGCAGACTTGTTAAGGATCAACCTTCAGCGGGTTCGATTGCTACCGGCCGACGGCCGCTATGTGCTGGTCAATACCGCTGCCCAGAAACTTTATATGTATGAAGGCGGCAAGGTCGTCGACGAGATGCGCGTCGTAGTGGGCAAGGCGCATCAGCCGACGCCGATGATGGCTGCGACGATCAAGTTCACCGCGCTCAATCCTTATTGGCAGGTGCCGCCGGATCTCGCCGCCGAGCGGGTCGCGCCATATGTGGTGAAACAAGGCCTCAGCTACCTCCATGAGAATGGGTATATTCTCTTGTCCGATTGGGGCGACAGGGCGCAGCCGGTCGATCCTTCGACGGTCGATTGGGAAGCGGTTGCCGCCGGCAAGATATTGGTCCGCCTGCGTCAGGAGCCGGGACGTTACAATTCGATGGGCCGGATGAAGTTCATGTTCCCCAACCCGCAGGGCATTTATCTGCACGATACGCCCAACAAGGAACTGCTGAATGAGGATGCCAGGCTGTTCAGCGGAGGATGCGTGCGGCTGGAGGATGCGCCGCGGCTGGCCCAATGGATTTACGGCAGACCGCTCAGCTGGCGTGGGGCGAGGACCGAAGAGCCTGTCGACTTGCCCACGCCGATGCCAGTTTATCTGATCTACCAGACAGCGGTGCCGAGCGGAGACCACATCGTCTTCTATCAGGATATTTACGGTAAGGATCGGTCGATGCTGGCCGGTGCAAGCAGCGAGCAGATCGCAGTCCGCTAATTCTTGGTCCAGGTCGCGGTGTAGCGGACCTTGACCGAGATTGGGCGGCCCTGGCGGTCGCGGGCCGGCGCCCAGCGGCTTTGCCTGACCATCAGTCCGCACAGCGCCTGGTCGACCTGGGCGTCACCAGTGCTTTGCATAACACTGCAATCGGACACGCGTCCGGTCTCCGTGACGGTCAGCCAGAGGTGACCATAACCGCGGTCGGCGGCGAAGCCGCGGAGCAGGCGCGAGGGAAGCTTTGAAGAGTTGCCGCCGAGGAGTCGCGCCTCGGTGCCGATGCCGCCGCCGCCGCTTCCGCCACCGCCGCGGCCGGTTCCGGAGCCCCCGGCACCGGGCCCGGTGCCGGTCGTCGCCGCGCCGGCAGTCGCCGCGTTGCCAGTTCCCGCGATCGGAGCAGCAGTCACCGGCGGCCTAGCGGGCACTTCGATCCTCGGCTGAGGCGCCACGACCGGCGTCGGCTCGGCCTTCTTGCCGGCGGCGCCTTCCTCTTCCTCGGCCCGGCCGGGCTGCTCTTCGGGCGGAGGCTGGGGCTCGGGCAATTCCTTGACGTCGATCAGGACAGTGGGCTCCTGTTCGCCAACCCGCAGCGGCGAGTCCGCTGGCATCAGCAGAACCGCGCCGACGATCGCCGCATAGACCGCGGCAACGCCCGCAATGGCCTTGGCCTTGTCCGGCCGGGATGGCGCGGCGCGGTAATTCGACATGGCGGGGAAACGCGTTTCCCCTGCCGATGGATGCGCTATTCGGCCGCTTCCGGCGCCTTATTCTCGTCCAGCCAGCGCTCCAGCCACTTGATGGTGTAGTCGCCGCTGAGGAACGCCGGGTCGGCGATGATCCGCTGGTGCAGCGGGACGGTGGTTTTCATCCCGTCGACCACGAATTCTTCCAGCGCCCGCTTCAAGCGGCGGATGCAGCTTTCGCGGTCGGTGCCATAGACGATCAGCTTGCCGATCATGCTGTCGTAATAGGGCGGGACCTTATAGCCGGCATAAAGGCCGCTATCGACGCGGACATGCATCCCGCCCGGCGCGACATAATTTTTCACCAGGCCGGGCGAGGGGGCGAAGGTCTGCGGGTCCTCGGCGTTGATGCGGCACTCGATCGCGTGGCCGTGGAGATTGACCTGGTCCTGCGTCACCGACAGGCCATCACCCTGGGCGACGCGGATTTGCTCGGCAACCAGGTCGATGTCGCTGATCAGCTCGGTCACCGGATGCTCGACCTGCAGCCTCGTGTTCATCTCGATGAAGTAGAATTTGCCGTCCTCGTAGAGGAATTCGATCGTCCCCGCGCCGCGATAGCCCATTTCAGCCATGGCCTTGGCGACGATCCCGCCCATTTCCGCGCGTTGCTCGGCTGAGATGACCGGCGAGGGCGCCTCTTCGATCACTTTCTGGTGGCGGCGCTGGATCGAGCAGTCGCGTTCGCCGAGATGGATCGCCTGGCCGTTGCCGTCGCCGAATACCTGGAACTCGATGTGCCGCGGGTCGCCGAGATATTTTTCCATGTAGACAGTCGGGTCGCCGAACGCCGCATTGGCTTCCGACGAGGCCTGGCTCATCAGGCTTTCGAGCTGATCTTCGGACGGTACGACCTTCATCCCGCGCCCGCCGCCGCCCGAAGCGGCCTTGATCAGCACCGGATAGCCGATGCTTGCGGCGATCCCCTTCGCCTCCTCAACGCTGTTCAGCGGACCGGGCGAGCCGGGCACCAAAGGCAGGCCGAGCTTCTCCGCGGTGTTCTTGGCCTCGATCTTGTCGCCCATGATCCGGATATGTTCGGGCTTGGGCCCGACCCAGATCAGGTTATGGCTCTCGACGATCTCCGCGAACTGGGCGTTCTCGCTGAGAAAGCCGTAACCAGGATGGACGGCGTCGGCGTGGGTGATCTCGGCCGCCGAGATGATGTTGGCGATGTTGAGATAGCTGTCCTTGGCCGGCGGCGGGCCGATGCAGACGGCTTCGTCGGCCAGCCGGACATGCATCGCATCGGCGTCGGCGGTCGAATGGACCGCCACCGTCTTGATGCCGAGTTCGTGGCAAGCACGATGGATGCGCAAGGCGATCTCGCCGCGGTTGGCGATCAGGAGCTTTTGAATGGCCACAGCGTGCTACTCGATGACAACGAGCGGCTGGTCGAACTCGACCGGCTGGGCGTCGCCGATCAGGATCTGCGCGACCTTGCCAGCCTTGGGTGCGGTGATCGGGTTCATCACCTTCATCGCTTCAATGATCAGCAGCGTATCGCCCTGCTTGATTGCTTGGCCGGGCGCGATGAACGGCTTGGCGCCGGGCTCGGGAGAGAGATAGGCAGTGCCAACCATAGGCGACTTCACAGCGTCGGCTGGTGCGGCGGCCGGCGCAGGTTCAGCCGAGGCTGGACCGGAAGCGATTGGCACGGGGGCGGCGGTAGGCGCTGCGGCCGCCGGCGCTGGCGCATAGGATACAACCGGCGCGGCTTCGCGCTTTACCTTGATCTTGCGGTCGCCGTCCTCGACCTCGATCTCGGTCAGCTCGTTGGCGGACAGCAACTCGGCGAGTTCCTTGACCAGCGCGGTGTCTACGCGCATCGCCTGCTGTTCCTTCGGATCGGCCATTATCAACCCCTTGTTTTCCATGGCGCTGCTCCCTGTCAGAGCCGGGCCGCCGCGTCCAGTGCCAGCGAATAACCGATGGCGCCGTGGCCCTTGATCAACTGCGTGGCAGCCAGCGCGACCAGGTCGACGTGGCGGAAGGGCTCCCTCGTTTCCGGATCGCTCAGATGAACCTCGATCACCGGAGTCGTAATCGCCTTGACCGCGTCGTGCAGCGCCACCGAGGTGTGGCTGTAACCGCCCGGATTGATGATGACGGCCTTGGCGCCCTTGGCCTGCGCCTCATGCAGCCAATCGATCAAATGTCCCTCATGATTGGACTGGCGGATGTCGAGCGCCACGCCAAGCTGGTCGGCTTGCTCACTTAGCCGCGCCGCGATGTCGTCGAGCGTCTCGCTGCCATAGATTTCTGGCTCGCGTGAGCCGAGAAGATTGAGGTTGGGCCCGTTGAGCACGAAGATCAGCGGTGGCGTCGGCATGGAGAGCCCCTATATGGGCCGCAAGTTCATCCGTGAAGCGAAAGCGTGGCTGATTGCATGAGTCTGGACGGTAGCGCAGGCGTGATCATCAACGGCGAGCACCGACGGGTGCCGGCGGGCACCTCGCTGGCACAGCTGATCGCCGAGGTCGGCCTCGACCCGCTCCGCGTCGCGGTGGAGCGCAATCTGGAGATCGTCCCGCGGTCGACGTTCGGCGATGTCATCGTCGAGGATGGCGACGCCTATGAGATCGTCCACTTCGTTGGCGGGGGTTGAGTTTTGACTGACGTGTTGCCTGACTCTTGGACCGTAGCCGGCCGCACCTTCACCTCGCGGCTGATCGTCGGCACGGGCAAATATAAGGATTTCGAGCAGAACGCGGCGGCGGTCGAAGCGTCGGGCGCGGAGATCGTCACGGTGGCGGTGCGGCGGGTCAATATCAGCGATCCCAAGCAGCCGATGCTGATGGATTTCATCGACCCCAAGAAGATCACCTATCTGCCCAACACCGCCGGTTGCTTCACCGCCGAGGAGGCGATCCGGACGCTGCGGCTGGCGCGCGAGGCGGGTGGCTGGGACCTGGTCAAGCTGGAGGTGCTGGGCGAGGCCAAGACGCTCTACCCCGACATGCGCGAGACGCTGCGCGCGACCGAGATACTGGCCAATGAAGGCTTCAAGCCGATGGTCTATTGCGTCGACGATCCGATCGCGGCGAAGCAGCTGGAGGAAGCCGGGGCGGTGGCGATCATGCCGCTGGGCGCGCCGATCGGATCGGGCCTCGGCATCCAGAACCTCGTCACCATCCGCCTGATCGTCGAGGGCGCGTCGGTGCCAGTGCTGGTCGATGCCGGCGTCGGCACGGCGAGCGATGCGGCGGTGGCGATGGAGCTGGGTTGCGATGGGGTGCTAATGAACACCGCCATCGCCGAGGCCAAGGACCCCGTCATGATGGCGCGGGCGATGAAGCTGGCGGTCGAAAGCGGGCGGCTAGCCTATCTTTCGGGCCGTATGGCCAAGCGGCGTTATGCCGATCCCAGCAGCCCGCTGGCGGGGCTCATTTAATCATCCATGATCCACATTCTCTTCAGCCCGTCAGCCGCAGGTACGCTGCGTCAAGCCCTCCGGTCGCGCGGGATCAGGGATCGCGTCGTCGATCTTACCGAGTGGCTCGATTGGGGTTGGATTGCGTCAGACAGAGTTGCCGATCGCCTACGATGGTTTGAGGAGATTGCAGGCTTCGATTGGGCCTGGCTGGCTGAGTGTCATTCCAAGTTCCTAACCGAAGTTGCCGCTGACGAAGATTGGCTTACCTGGATTGCACCGAGATCGGCCCAGGAGCAGTGCGGCCTCTTTTGGTTCATGCATCATTCTGAGAATCCACCCAGTCAAATTATTGTCGCGGACTATCCGCTACTGGGTTCGAGGCGCGGCGGAATTCCACAAAGCCTGGGTGAGCTTGGCCCAGACTTGATGGGTCAACTCCTCGACAGTGGTCCGCGGCATGAGTGGGATAGCTGGCGATTTCCGCGCGATAAGTGGAGCCTTCTCATGGATGATGCCGCAGTATTGCGGGTGACCGAAAATGACGTACTGCAGAGCGCTCCTAGCGACCATTACGATCAATGGATTTTGAGCTGGTGTCCTTCCGATTGGACCAAGTGGTCCCGGGTGGTCGGTAACGCGATGGCGCATGCTGATCAGCCAATATCTGATTTGTTCCTGCGCTGGCGACTCCAGAAGTTGATCGAGTCAGGCACGATCGAATGCAACGGCGAATTGCCAGCCTGGGATCATCCACAACCGACAGAACCCGCAAGGCTTCGCCGCGTGGCCTGATGAGCACTGTTGGGCCGAGGTGATCACCGCCGACGTCAGATCAATTTCTCCGCTTCGTCCAATGCGCGGTCGAATGCCGCCACTAGCTGGCGATAGGGCTCGGGCGAAGCCAGGTCGAGGCCGGCTTTCCTGAGGAGGTTGGTCGGATGATCGGAGCCACCGGCCTTGAGCACGCCGAGGAAGGCGTCGCGCCCGGCATTGGAGCCGTTCAATATGCGGTCGGCGAAATGAACCGATCCGGTGATCGAGGTTGCATATTGGAAGATGTAGAAATTGTACGACAGGAAGTGGGAGATGAACGCCCACTCGACCGAGTAATTGGGCTCCAGCTTCATCGCCGGACCGTGATATTTGCGTAGCAGGTCGCCGTAGATGCGCGTGAACGCGGCGCCGGACAATGCCTCGCCGGCCTCGGCCATGTCGTGGATCTTGAGCTCGAACTCCGCGAACATCGTCTGGCGGAAGAAGGTGCCGCGGAACCCCTCCATCTGCTGGCCGAGATAGAAGAGCTTCTCCTCCCGGGTCTTAGCGTTCTTGAGCATGTGCGCGATCAGCAGCTGCTCGTTGCCGGTCGACGCAAGCTCGGCGGTGAAGGTCGAATAGCCGGCGGTTTCCCACGGCTGGTTTGCCTTGGCGAGCATTGAATGGACGGCATGGCCCCATTCGTGGGCGTAGGTCGTCAACCCCGAATAATCCTCCTTCAGGTTGAGCAGGAGGTAGGGATGGACGTCATAAGCCGCGCCGAACATGTAGGCGCCGGGCGATTTTCCCTGGCGCGGGAACGGATCCATCCATCGCTGCGACGTGCCGAGCGACAGCGGGTCGAGATATTCGCGGCCGAGCGGTGCATTGGCCTCGAGCGTGAGCCGCCGCATGTCGGCCAGGGTGAAGCGGCGGTCGATCGAGACCAGCGGGGGGTAGATATCCCAATAGCCGATGTCCGGCAGCTTCAGCATGCGCTGCCGGAGCGCGAAATAGCGGTGCAGCGTCGGCAGGCCGCGGTTGGCTTCGGCGACGAGGGTCCGATAGACCGCCTCCGGGATGTTATTGCCGGCAAGAGCGGCCGCCAGCGAGGTTGGATAATTGCGCGACTTGGCGACGAAGATGTCGCCGCGCACCTTGGTCGCAAGATTGGCGCCGAGCGAGTTTTCATATTGCTTGAACGCCGCCCAGAAGGTGTCGAACACCAGCTTCCGATCGGCCCGGTTGGGCGCGTCGCGATTGAGCGTATAGCCCTGGGAGTCGAGTCGGACCTTCTTGCCCGTGGACAATGTGATTTCCGGCCAGGGAATGTCGGACGAAACCAATTGTCCGCGAATCTCGTCGGGGCCATTGAGCGGCGATGACGCCGCGGCGAGGACTTCTTCGCCCTTGGCGTCGAGCGTATGCGGCGCGAGCCGGAAGGTCTCGCCCAACTGGAAGGCGAACTTGCCGAGGCGCGGCTCGCTGGCAATGAAGCTGTCAACCTTGGCCTTGCCGACGCCTAGCAATTCCGGCCCGATCCAGGACGAGGCCTCGCCCAATTGGGTGAACAGCTCGTTGGCGAGCTGCCGCCGCTCCTGGTTGGGGGCGATGCGCAAGTCCTCGTCCGCCTTGAGGGTCGCATAGACCAGCAACCGGGCGGCGCGCTTGTTGAGCTGGGAAATGGCATCGGACGCGGTGAGCAGCGCGGCGGCCGATTGCCCGAGCGTGCCCTTGAAGCTGGCGATGCCGGGGATTTGCGCGGCGACGGCCTTGCGCTCGGCTTCCCAGGCGGCATCGTTCGGATAGAGATGGGTCAGGTCCCATTGCGCGCCCGACTCCGAAGGCGCCGCACCGACCGCCTGGGCCAGTGCTGTCGAGGTGAAAGGCGCTGCCGCCGCGGTTGAAGCCGCTGTCGCGAGCAATGCCCGCCTGCTGATCATATTCATCTAAACCCTCCCCGGCGAACCGTCTCGCGCGGGTTCGAGCATCGCTGCCGAGGACGGTCAAGGAATGGTCCAGCAATCCGGCCGGTTTATTCGACGGACGGCAAATGTCGCGATTATTTGATCGCGGTCACCAGCCGCGCCGACATTGGCGCGTCGAAGCCGTCAGGGCCTTCAAACTCACGAAGCGCGCGCTCTGCGGCGTCGGTTGCCTGGCCGAGCCGGTCGGGCGCGATTTGCTCGATGTCGCTGCGCATTGGCGTTCCTTGAACGAGGGCAATGGCGGCGTCGCGCGCTGATGCCGCGCTGCTGCGCCGTTCGACGGTCTCATATTCGATGTCGGTGAAGCCGGCCGCCAGCAAATCACGCTCGATCTCGCCGACGTCATGGTAGCGGAAGGGAATGCGTTCGTAGAAGCGGGCGCCGTCTATCGGGAACAATTCGGCCACCGCGCGCCCAGCTGCCATGGTCGCCAGATTATGTTCGATGCGGTCCCAGATGACGAGCATGTAGCGCCCGCCGTCGCGCAGAACCCGGCGCGCTTCCGAGTTTGCCCGCACCTTGTCCGGCATGAACATGATTCCGAACTGGCAAACCGCCAGGTCGAAGCTGTCGGCGTCGAACGGCAAGGCCTGAGCATCGGCGGGCTGGAATCGCACGTTTGATGCGCTCACCCGGCTCTGCGCCTGCTCCAACATCGGCGCATTGAGATCGGTCGCGACGATCTCCGCGTTGGGCAAGGCGCGGTACAACTCCTCCGTAACGACTCCGGTCCCGGCCGCGGTTTCGAGAATCCGGCGCGGCTGGAGCTCCGCCGCGCGCTCGGCCACCAGCTGGGCGTAGGGTGCGAAGATTAGGGGCACCATATATCGGTCGTAGATTGCCGGGATCGATCCGGCGAAAACGGTGTCCGTCGCGGTCATGGCAGCCTCCAACTGGCCTCAGCGGCATTAGCAGGAACGCCCAAGCAAGCCCAAGAGTTTGAATGGCTGGAGGTGCGCGATGAGCGACTTCACCACCCTTCGCGAGCAGATGGTCGATCGGCAGATCGCGGCTCGCGGGCTCGACGATCCCAGGCTGCTGGAAGCGTTTCGCGCGGTGCCGCGCGAGGATTTCATCAGCGGCGATTATTCCGACTATGCCTATCAGGACTCGCCGCTGCCGATCGAAAGCGGCCAGACCATCAGCCAGCCCTATATCGTCGCGCTGACGATCGACGCGGCGGGGATCAAGCCGGGCGACAAGGTGCTCGAGGTCGGCGCCGGGTCGGGCTACGCCGCTGCCGTGATCGGCCGGATTGCCGGCGAGGTGATCGCGATCGAGCGCCACCATGAACTGGTCCAGCTGGCGCAGAAACGGATGGAGCGGCTCGGCTACGACAATGTCCGGGTGGTCGAGGGCGACGGCACGCTCGGCTGGCCAGAGGAAGCGCCCTACGATGCGATCGTCGCCGCGGCGAGCGGAAGCCATGTGCCGCAAAGCTGGATCGCGCAGCTGAAACCGGGCGGGCGGATCGTGGTGCCGCTCGGCGATCCGCACAGCGTCCAGTCGCTGGTCAAGGTGACCAAGCATGAGGACGGGCAGCTCGAGCGTGAGGATCTGGGCGCGGTGCGCTTCGTGCCGCTGATCGGCCGCGAGGGTTTCCAAGATAGCGGCAGCGAGGCCCTGGTCGCCACGCTGCCGCAGATGATCGCCGAGGCCGCCGAGCCGTTGCCCGAGATCGATGACCCCGCCTTTGCCGCCCTGTTCGACCGTTATGCCGATGCCCGCGTGGCGCTGCTCGGTGAGGCGAGTCATGGCACCTCCGAATTCTATCGCGCGCGGGCGGCGATCACGCGGCGGCTGGTCGAGCGGCATGGTTTCACAATTGTCGCGCTGGAAGCCGACTGGCCGGACGCGGCGACGCTCGACCGGATCGTCCGCCACCGAGGGCCAAGGGAAGGGGAGGAGCGCGCATTCGCCCGCTTCCCGACCTGGATGTGGCGCAACCGCGAGTTCGATACCTTCGTGCGCTGGCTGCACGGCTATAACGAGGGCCGCGAACCGGAGCAGATGGCCGGCTTGTTCGGGCTCGACCTATACAATCTTAGCGCGTCGATGCGGGCGGTGATCGACTATCTGGAAAGCGTCGATCCCAAGCTCGCCACCGAAGCGCGCGAGCGGTACCAATGCCTCGCCCCTTACAGCCGCGACCCCGCCCAATATGGCCGGCTGGCGATGTCGACCGGCTATGCCTTCTGCCGGGACGACGCAGTCAGCATGTTGAAGGATCTGCTCGGCAAGCGATTGGAGCTGGCGGCGCAGGATAGCGAGGAATGGCTCGACGCCACCGCTAATGCCCGGCTCGTCAAGAATGCCGAGGCTTACTATCGCGTCATGTACGAAGGCTCGGCGGAAAGCTGGAACCTGCGCGACACGCATATGTTCGAAACGCTTTGCGCCTTACTCGAAGCCCGCGGGCCGGATTCAAAGGCGATCGTCTGGGCGCACAACAGCCACATCGGCGATGCGCGATTCACCGAGATGGGGATCGCCAGGGGCGAGCTGAACATCGGCCAGCTGGCCAAGGAGAAGTTCGGCGACAAGGCGATGTCGATCGGCTTTGGGACGCATGCCGGAACCGTTGCCGCCGCGGATGATTGGGACGGGCCGATGATGGTCAAGGCGGTGCGGCCCTCGCTCGACGAAAGCTATGAGCGGTTGAGCCATGACAGCGGCGTTCCGCGCTTCCTGCTGGACCTGCGCGAAGGCGAGAACCGGCGCGTCGCGGCGAAGTTGATGGAGCCGCATCTGGAGCGCTTCATCGGCGTAATCTACCGGCCCGAGACCGAGCGCTGGAGCCACTATAGCCAGGCGATCCTGCCCGACCAGTTCGACGGCTGGGTGTGGTTCGACGAGACGGAGGCGGTCGCTCCGCTACCGGGCCAGACGCGACCCGGCGACCAGACAAGCGCCGACGAAACCTGGCCGTTCGGGCTATGATTAAACCCGTGTCTGCTGATGGCACGCGACGCGCCAACGTCCGTCGCTGTGGACGTAGACCGTTGCGCAATCGGTCGACGAAGGAGATGCTTCATAGTTCCAGCGCGCATGAGCGCGATAAACCAGTAAATGGACATCGTCCGTCAGCTGCCGAGCGGTGGCGTCTTCGAAGTCTACTTCCGCCCATCGGCGCCCTTCGGCATTTTCCCGGCGGATCGCATCTACGGCGGCGTCGCGCGTCAACCGCCCGACCTGGGGAAATAGCAAAACCGCATGCTCCAGATAGGCGTCGCGATAGTAATCGGCATCATTGGCCCAGAGGCGGCGTTCAATCTCGAGCAATTCCTGGAGCGTTCCCATATTGTCCTCCGAACGAACAGGCGCTGGAGCTAACGCATCAGCCGGGAGGCCGCCGTCAGGGTCTTAGGATTGATAACGATCGGGAGCCAGGGAAGTCGTCAACGGCCTCAACGGGCGTGAATTGCCGCGATCGTCGTCTGGTTGGTAATCACCTCGACGTCAGTCAAGCAGTGGAGGAGGCGGATGCCCTTGCGCTCCATCGCCCGGGAAAGGGCGGGGGTGAACTGCTCGGTGCTTTCGATCCGCTCGGCCCAGCCGCCATAGGCCTCGGCGAGTTTGGCGAAATCGGGGTTGGCGAGCTGGGTGGCGCTGACCCGCTTCGGATAGTCGCGCTCCTGGTGCATGCGGATGGTGCCGTAGGCGCCGTTGTCGACCAGGATGACGAGCAGGTCGGCGCCATATTGGGCGGCGGTCGCCAGTTCCTGCCCGTTCATCAGGAAATCGCCGTCGCCGGCGACGCAGACCACCGGCCGGTCCTTGAAGCGGATCGCAGCGGCGACCGCGGCGGGGAGGCCATAGCCCATTGTGCCGCTGGTGGGGGCGAGCTGGGTCGGCAACGGGCCGTAGCGCCAGTAGCGGTGCCACCATCCCGAGAAATTGCCGGCGCCGTTGCAGATGATGGTGTTGCCAGGAAGCGCGTCGCGCATTGCCTTAACGCAGGGTCCGAGGTCGAGCTTCACGCCGTCGCGCGGTGCCGGCTCCGACCATTCCAGCCATTCGCGGTGCGCTTCCTCGCCCGAAGAGAAGCGGACCAGCTCGGGATCGTGCCAGTCGGCGGCCATCTCGGCGAACTCGCCCATGTCGGCGCAAATCGGCAGGTCGGCCTTGTAGACCCGGCCGAGCTCGTTGGGGTCGGGATGGACGTGGACGATCAGCTGGTCGGGATGGTCGGGCGTGATCAGCTTGTAGCCGTCGGTCGTGGACTCGCCGAGACGCGCGCCGACGACGAGCAGAAGGTCGGCGTCGCGGATGCGCTGCTGCAGCTTCGGATTGGGGCCGTAGCCGAGTTGGCCGGCATAGACGCCGCATTCGTTACTGATCGCATCCTGGCGACGGAAAGCGGCGGCGGTGGGGATGCCGTGGCGCCAGGCGAAAGTGGCGAAATGGTGCGCCGCGTCGCGGTCCCAGCCGGCGCCGCCGATGATCGCCACTGGGTTGGTTGCGTCCTTCAATAGGCCGAACATCGCCTCCATCGCTCCGGCACAGGGCGGCTGGGCGATAGGCGCGATCTTCGGCCGGTCTAGCGTCTCCACTTCGTCGCGCAGCATGTCCTCGGGCAGCGCCAGCACGACCGGGCCGGGGCGGCCGGCGGTGGCGACGCGGAAAGCGCGGGCGACATATTCGGGAATGCGCCGGGCATCGTCGATCCGCGCCGCCCCTTTGGCGACGGGGCCGAAGAAAGCGGCCATGTCGATCTCCTGGAATCCCTCGCGATCGCGGTCGGCGCGGTCAAGGTCGCCGACGAACAGGATCATCGGGGCCGAGTCCTGGAAGGCGACATGGACGCCGGCGGAAGCGTTGGTCGCGCCCGGGCCGCGGGTGACGAACGCGACGCCGGGCCTGCCGGTCATCTTGCCGTCGGCATCCGCCATATAGGCGACGCCGCCTTCCTGGCGACAGACGATTGTCTCGATCTCCGGCGCATCGTGCAGCGCGTCGAGAACGGCGAGGAAGCTTTCGCCCGGAACGGTGAAGATGCGGTCGCAGCCCTGGATCTTGAGCTGCTCGACAAGGATCTGGCCGCCGGTGCGTGTCGTCATGGCGACGCGCCTTAGCGGCATGTGGCAAGGATGGGGAGGGGGCTACTTCTTCGTGCCGCCGCCGCACAGCAATTTGCCGCGCTCAACCTGCTCGGCTCGCACCGGCACGTCGACCGCCTCTCGGATCGAGTCGGGGATGAGGTCGGCTTGGTACGGGTCCATCGAAGGTTGGCCTCCGGGGCATCGATATTGCGTGCCGAGCACCTGCGGCTGGCCAATGCGCTGCAAATAACGATCGAGCGTGGCGGCGGCGATCCAGGAGGCATCTTCCCGCCCGCGTTTCATCGCGGCGACCGCCAGCACGTGAGCAAGCAGGTAATCGCTGGGTTCCGAGCCGTGCTGGAAAATATAAGCGGCATGGAAATAATCGTCGCCGCTCCGGAGCGCCCCGGCGTCGAGCAGCGCCCGGGTGCGCTTGCGTCGGACTTCATCTTCCAGGTCGAGCTTCGCCCAGTCGATGTCCGCAACCTTCCGGGCGGCCTGGTCCGCCTGATACATCGCCGACATCTCGGCGTTCGTCGGAAATTCGGGCAAACGCGCCGGCGCGGTTGGCTGACCAGCCGCCAGCCAAAGGAGAATCGAGACGAGTACGGCGTTCATGGCACCTCCAACCCGAGCCAGCTGAACCTAGCGGCAATCAGCCTCGGTTGAAGTCCCCAATCCGCTATGCCGTTCGTTCCAGATCGCGTTTTAGCTTCGCCAGCATCGCCACGGCCCGTTCCGCATGCGGCCCGATCCAGCGTTCGTGGATGGCATGGATCGGGAGGGGGTTGAGGTGGTTCCAGCGCTCGCGGCCGCGACGCTCGGCGATGATCAGGTCGGCACCTTCCAGCACTTTCACATGCTGCATCACCGTGCAGCGGTCGAGCTCTGGAAACTGCGCGCATAGGCCGCCGGTGGTCAGCGGCTGGTCGCGGAGCACATCGAGTATGGCGCGACGGTGATGGGAGGCGAGGGCTCGAAATACCTGGTCCTGCTGTTCGCGAATGTCGGGAAGCGGATTTGACATGTTATAGATTTATAACATATCTGGCGACTGATCAAGAGGAGCCGAGTCGATGGACTTGAAATTCAAGGTAATGATCCATGTCGGTCGCCCGGTCGAAGAGGTGTTTGAGGCGGTTGCCGATCCCAAGGAGCTGTCTAGCTATTTCACGACCGGCGGCGCCAGCGGCCGCTTGGAGGCGGGCAAGACCGTAACCTGGGACTTCCACGACTTTCCCGGACCTTTCCCGGTCGAGGTCGAGGAGGTGGTGCCCAATCAAAAGATCGTGCTGCGTTGGGACGCAGCCGAGGGCGAGCAGCTGTGTGAGGGCGCGCTTGACGTCAAACCCGCCGGGTACAAGACCACTGTCACCATGTTGTTCAAACCCACGGATGATGGCCGAACCCTGGTCGAGATCGAGGAGAAGGGCTGGCGGGAAACCGAGGGCGGGCTGCAAGCGAGCTATGGCAATTGCATGGGCTGGTCGCAGATGTTGGCCGCGCTGAAAATGTGGGTCGAACATGGCATCAACCTGCGGGAGGGCGCCTACCGCTGATCGCCGGATCGGAGGACGGGCCGAGATAAATCGGACAACGCGAATGGGATATGCTACACGCAGCGCATCACTCGATCCCCAACTCCAAAGCTTCCTGTGACTGAGAGACCGCTGTGCTCTCGCTTTGCCGCAGGAACATGCCACCCAATGGATCTCAATTTTCAACTGATGCGCGAACAGATCGCGCTACATGGTATCCGCACCGCGCCCACCGCGTCGCGCCGTGAAGGGCACCGCCTCGACGCGCGGATGATCCGCAGGCTCATCAATCACAATTTTGGCGGCCGCAGCCCGTTCCCGCCGGTGACGGCATGAGCCGCGTCCTGCTGCTCGACATGTCGACCCAGGCCGCGACCGACGAATGTCATCGGCTGGATATCGGCGTATCGGCTCTCGAAGCGCTGCCGGCGGGCGGCGTGCGCCTGGTGACGATGAGCAGTGACGGGGCGGAAGTGTTGCGCACCAAGCTCAAGGGAAAGCTGATCAAGGGCGAGGTAATCCGCGCCCGGCATCGCCCGACGCGGCCGCTCTGGTAGGAAGTAGGGTCATCAGCCGGCTGCCGGCTAAGCGACCTTACGTTCTTCCACCGCGAAGGGACTTAGGCCGAGCCAGCGTTCCATCGTGTCAATCAGGTCGCGGTCGCCGGTCAGCATCAGGCTGTCATTTGCGCGCGCGCCCCGGACCGTTTCGAGACCCATCCAGATTGCGGTCATGACCCTGAGCGGCGACGTGACATAGAGATCGACGTCGTGGCCGGGATCGACATTGCACAGGTCGACCGGATGATCGGGTTCGACGATCAGCCACCAGCTGCGCTCGCGCTTGGGTGCGTCCGGATATTGGAACTGGATGACTAGCCGCCGTTGGGGCGGCGGGTCGAAGCGCAGGCCGCGCCGCATGTCCCACATCAGCAGCTGGGCATCGAGCTGCTCGAGCGACAGCTTGCTGGGAATCCAGCGCTGGCCCCATTTGCCGAAGGATTCGACCAGCGGCTGAAGCTCCCGGCCGGCATCGGTCAGCGCATATTCGTGGATGCCAGGCTCTCCCGGAATCGGACGGCGCTCGACGATGTTGGTTTCCTCAAGCTCCTTGAGCCGCTGCGAGAGCAACGCGGGGGACATTCGCGGCAGGCCGCGGCGAAGGTCGTTGAAGCGGGTTGAGCCGGCGAGCAACTCACGCAGCAGGACGACCGTCCAGCGCGAGCAAAGCACTTCGGCCGCCATCGCCACCGGGCAGAACTGGTTATAGCTTCGTTCCATCGAACGCTCCCCACGCCCTCTTAATCCACTGCAACATCCTGCGCCACTTCAGTTTCTGTACCGGGTCGATTCAGTTGCTGAACTGGATGGCCGCGCGGGGACCACGGTATTTCCTTCCCATCCCAAGCAAATTGCCGAGAATGGAGGAACGCCATGTTGGCGCTAGTTGAGAAGCCGATGACGACGGATTGGACCAAGAAGGCCGAGGAGATTGCAGCGGCGATCGCCGAACATTCGGCAAAGCACGACGCCGAGGACAGCTTCGTCGCGGAAGGCTTCGCCGCACTGGAAGAAGCCGGCTTCTTTGCCGCACTGGTGCCCGAGGAGCTTGGCGGTGGCGGCGCGAGCGTCGCCGAGATTTGCGACGTCATCCGGATTATCGGCCGGGCATGTGGCTCAACCGCCCTGGCGGCGGCGATGCACAGCCATATCGTTGCGGTCGCGGCGTGGCGCTGGAAGAATCAGGGCGCGCCGACCGACGGGCTGCTGAAGCGGGTCGCCTCCGAGAAATTGAAGCTGGTGTCGAGCGGCGGCTCGGACTGGTTGAAGAGCGCGGGCACGATGGAAAAGGTCGAGGGCGGCTACAAGCTGACAGCGCGCAAGGCCTTCGCCAGCGGATCGCCGACCGGCAATTTGCTGATGACCAGCGCGGTCTACGACGATCCCACGGACGGGCCGACCGTGCTTCACTTCGCGGCGCCGTTGAAGGGCGAGGGCGTGCGGATTGAGCCGACCTGGCAGACGCTGGGCATGCGTGGCACCGGGTCCGACGATGTGGTGTTCGACGGAGCGTTCATCCCCGATGCGGGCATCGCCGGCAAGCGGCCGCAGGGCCAATGGCATATGCTGTTCCACATAATCAGCATGATGGCGTTTGCGCTGATTTATTCCGCTTACCGCGGAGTAGCCGAAGGCGCTCGAAACCGGGCGGTTGAAATTGCCAAAAAGCGGCCGGTCGATCCGATGCTGGCTCAGCTGGTTGGCGAGATGGAAAATTCGCTTCTCACGGCCCGATTGGCCCATGCGCGGATGATCGACATCGCCGAAACCGGCACGCCCGGACCCGAAACGACCAGCGAGGCGATGCAGTGCCGCACGCTGGTGGGGCAGGCGGCGATCGACACGGTCACCAAGGCGATGGAAGTCGCCGGAGGCGCGGCTTTCTATCGCAAGACCGGCCTCGAACGCGCCTTCCGGGACGTCCAGGCAGCGCGCTTCCACCCGCTGCAGGAAAAGCCGCAGCTGGATTTGGCCGGGCGGGTAGCGCTGGGGTGGGATATCGACGGATAGCTGGACGGACATGGGGCGGGTGGCTAGTCAGCCGCTCCATGTACATCATCACCCTCCACTACCCGAACGCTGACGGCGCAACGTTCGACTTCGACTATTTCCGAACCAAGCACCTGCCCGAGGTTGGCAAGGTCTTCGGGCCCTTCGGGCTCGGCTACGCCAGCGTCTTGCGGGGCGCAGAGACCGTCGATGGCAAGGCGCCAGCCTATTTCGCGACAACCATTCTCAGCTTCCGCGAGGAGCAAGGCGCGCGCGATGCAGTGGCGAGCGAGGGCGTCAAGGCGCTAATGGCTGACATCGTCAATTTCACCAGCGTCACGCCGGTGATGCAGTTCAACACGGCGGTGCCCTGAGCCTTTTTAGGCCTGGTGAACGGCCTTCACCACCTGGTACGGCTCCAGCCCTTCCTTGCCGCCTTCCGAGCCGAAGCCTGAATCCTTGACCCCACCGAACGGCGCGTCGGCGACCGAGATGGCGAAGGTATTGATCCCGACCATGCCGCTTTCGATCAGGTCGCCGATCAGGTTGGCGCGGCGGCCGTTCTCGGTGAAGGCGAAGGCGGCGAGGCCGAAGGGGAGGCGATTGGCTTGCTCGATCACCTCGTCGAAGGTCGAGAATGCGCGAGTCACCGCGACCGGGCCGAACGGCTCCTCGTTCATAATGTTGGCCTCGTTGGGGACGTCGGCGAGCAAGGTCGGCTGGAAGAAAAAGCCGCCGTCGCCCTTCGACCCCCCGGCGAGCACGCGGGCACCCTTGGCGGCCGCATCGTCGATCAGCGCGCCGACCGCGTCAGGACGGCGGCTGTTGGCTAGCGGGCCCATCTTGGTGTCGGCGTCCAGGCCGTTGCCGACCTTCACCTTGGCGGTGCGCTCGGCGAAGCCCTTCAGGAAGGCGTCGTAAATCGATTCCTGGACGTAGAAGCGGGTCGGCGAGACGCACACTTGGCCGGCATTCCGGAACTTCTGCGGGACGACCATGTCGAGCGTCTTTTCGAGATCGCAGTCGTCGAAGATCAGCACCGGCGCATGGCCGCCGAGCTCCATCGTGACGCGCGTCATGCTGTCGGCGCAGAGCTTCATCAGATGCTTGCCGACCGGGGTCGACCCCGTGAAGCTGATCTTGCGAATGACGGGGCTGCCGATCAGCGTGCGGCTGATCAGGTCGGCATCGCCATGGACTAGCTGCGCGACGCCCTTGGGGATGCCGGCGTCGGCCAAACAACGGAACAGCTCGGTCGCGCAGCCGGGCGTCTCGTGGGGCGGACGCGAAATCACGGTGCAGCCGGCGGCGAGCGCGGCCGACACTTTCTTGGCCAGCAGGTAAATGGGGAAGTTCCACGGCGTGAAGGTCGCGACCGGACCGACCGGTTGGCGGATCACCCGCGATAGCTGGCCGGCAGGGCGAACGAGCGTGCGGCCATAGTCGCGCTTGATCTCCTCCGCATACCAATCGAACAGCTGGGCCGAGCCCATGACTTCCGCCTTGGATTCGGCGATCGGCTTGCCCTGCTCCTGGGTCATGATCCGGCCGATCTGCTCGGCTCGTTCGCGCAGCAGCGAGGCGACCTTGTGCAGGATGGCCCCACGCTTCTCGACCTCGGTCGAGCGCCATTCCGGCCAGGCGCGGTCGGCGGCGGCGAGCGCTTCGTCGAGGTCTGCCTTGGTGGCGTAGGGCACCTCGGCGATGCCGCTGGCGGTGACAGGGTTGAGAACCGTGTGGGCGCCGCGGCCTTCGCCGCTCTTCCACACGCCGTCGATGAATAGCTGGAGGTCGGTGTCGTAGCTCATGGCGGTGAGATAGGCTTGTGTCGGCCTGTCGCCAACCCTGCCTTGAATGCTCCTTGGCCAGTCGCTAGTCGAAACGGAAATCAAACGGGAGACGATCCATGACCAAGGCTGATCTGCTGGCGAAGATGCAGGATGCGGGGGCGTGGCTCCCGGGCAAGACGATCAAGCTCGATTTCGGCGGCGACGAAGGCGTGGTGTTCATGGACGGCGCCAATTCGCTGGTCAGCGACGCCGATCAGCCGGCGGACACCACGATCAAGGTCAGCTGGGAGGATTTCCAGCAGCTGGCGTCGGGCGGGCTCGACGGCATGACCGCCTTCATGACCGGCAAGCTCAAGGTCGAAGGCGACATGGGCAACGCGATGCAGCTCCAGGGCATCTTCTCGAAGCTGCGGGGTTAGCGGTTGGTCGGGGAGCGCGATCTGTCGCGCCTCCTCGCGGCGCTCGATCCGACGCTTCATCCGGAGCGCTACAGCTTCAGCGTCGCGGTCGATCCGACGCTGCACGACGGCCAATTCGCGCTGGTCCGCGAGGACGAAAGGCTGACGGCGATCCGGCCCGATGCCTCCGGCGACTGGGCCCGGATCAGCCTTGGCGTTCATTCCAGCCTGGAAGCGGTCGGACTGACCGCGGCCCTGTCGTCGCGCCTCGCCGAGGCCGGGATCAGCGCCAACATCGTCGCCGGTCTGTACCACGACCATCTGTTCGTTCCGTGGGAGCGCCGTGACGAAGCGCTGGACTGTTTGCGTTCCGCCTAGCGCGCTGGCCGGTTGGTCGAACCGCCATTGCGAAGACTAGCCGCCCTCAATTGCTTCGGATTGCTCGCAATAGTGGAGGTGGTCGATGCGACTGTTTCTTGTCCCGATGCTCTTGTTGGGTTCCGCAGCTTCAGCACAACCGGCGCCCATCCTGAACGCCCAAACCGCCCAGGCCATCGTCGCGGGCTGCGCAGCGCACGCCACTGCCAAGAACCAAAGCCACGCTATCGCCGTGGTCGACGCTGGCGGCCATGTTGTCGCCGCCTTGCGGATGGACGGCAATGGCTGGGGCATCATGGAGTTCTCAGTCGCCAAGGCGAAGGCTGTCGCCGGGTGGGGATTTTCAACCGCCCAGATGGAGACGAATGCCAAGGGCACGCCGGGATTCGCCAATGCCCCGCACGTCGTCACGGTGCCAGGAGGCGTGCCGGTATGGAGCGCCGACGGCAGGACACGGATCGGCGGGGTCGGCGCATCGGGTGAAGCGCCGACAGATGACGCGGCCTGCGCCGAGGCAGGAATTCGCGCCGCCGGCCTTCGCAGCAGCCGCGCCAACTGACCCGGCTTGACCCTGCCACGGGTGGACGGCACAGCCACGGGCAAGGAGAGTCGGATGCAGAAGATCTACCCCAGTGCCGAGGCCGCGCTCGACGGGCTGCTGTTCGACGGCATGACCATCGCCGCCGGCGGGTTCGGCCTGTGTGGCATCCCGGAGCGGCTGATCGAGGCGATTCAGGCGAGCGGGGTCAAGGATCTCACCATCGCATCGAATAATGCCGGGATCGACAACGAGGGGCTCGGCAAGCTGCTGCGCACTCGGCAGGTCAAGAAAATGATCTCCTCCTATGTCGGCGAAAACAAGGAGTTCGAGCGGCAATATCTGGCCGGCGAGTTGGAGGTAGAATTCTGTCCGCAGGGAACGCTGGCCGAGCGGATGCGGGCCGGCGGGGCGGGCATCCCTGGCTTCTACACCAAGACTGGCGTCGGGACCGTCGTCGCCGAGGGCAAGGAGCTCAAGGAGTTCGACGGCGAGACCTATGTGCTCGAGCGGGGCATCCGCGCGGACCTCTCGATTATCAAGGGATGGAAAGCGGATGAGAGCGGAAACCTCGTGTTCCGCAAGACCGCGCGCAACTTCAACCAGCCGGCGGCGACCAGCGGAAAGATCTGCGTCGCCGAGGTCGAGGAGATCGTCCCCGTCGGAACCCTCGATCCGGACTGCATCCATGTCCCGTCGATCTATGTGAAGCGGCTGGTGCTCGGCGCGCCTTACGACAAGAAGATCGAGTTCATGACGACGCGGGAAAGGGAGACAGCCTGATGTTTGGAAGCAAGAAGGTCGGCCGCGAGGGCGAGATCGACCTTTCGGGTCTGGATTTCCTCGACGGATCCCATGAGTTCGCGCGCTTCTGGTCGGAGCCGGAGGGCGAGCAGACCTTCATTATCGAGCCGCGGGCGCTCGGCGCGGACCCGTTCCTGTTCGGCATGGCGATGGTCGATGCGATCCGCCACGGCGCGATCGCCTATTCGCGCGCGGTGAACATCAGCGAGGAACATGCCCTGGCGAGGATCATGGAGGGCTTCCAGGCCGAGCTTGAAAATCCGACCGACGAACCGAAGCCGCTCGCCGATCCGGACGGGAGCATCAACTGATGGCGACCGAAGTCGGAACCAAGGGCTGGGACCGCAACCAGATGGCGGCGCGAGCCGCGAAGGAGCTGAAGGACGGCTATTACGTCAACCTCGGCATCGGCATCCCGACGCTGGTGGCCAACAATATTCCGGCGGGGATGACCGTCACGCTGCAGAGTGAGAACGGAATGCTCGGGATCGGGCCGTTCCCTTATCCGGACGAGGTCGACGCCGACCTCATCAATGCCGGCAAGCAGACGATCAGCGAGCTGCCCAGCTCGAGCTATTTCAGCTCCTCCGACAGCTTCGCGATGATCCGCGGCGGGCATATCGACCTGACCGTGCTCGGCGCGATGGAGGTCAGCGAGGGGGGCGACATCGCCAACTGGATGATCCCGGGGAAGATGATCAAGGGCATGGGCGGGGCGATGGACCTGGTTGCCGGGGTCAAGAAGATCATCGTCGTGATGGAGCATGTCTCCAAGAACGGCGACCCCAAGTTCATCCCGGCCTGCACCCTGCCACTGACTGGCAAGAATGTGGTCGATATGATCATCACCGACCTGGCGGTGTTCCAGCGGCCGGACCATGACTCTCCGTTCAAGCTGATCGAGCTGGCGCCGGGCGTCACGCCCGAGGAAGTGCGATCCAAGACCACAGCGCATTACGTCGAGTGAGGTGGCTTCCGGCCATCGTTGCACTGGGCCTTGTGACGGCCTGCTCCAAGGCGCCGACCATCATCGATGGTTCAACCCCGGAGTTGTTTGCCGAGACGACGGAAAAGGCCCGGCGCGATCTGCCGATCAAGCAGCGGCTGATATTCGACGCGGCCCTGCACAACCCCGGTGGAATGCGCTTCGCCAACAAAGATCGCGCGGCGATGGCGCGCGAGGCCTATCATGGCATGACCGCGTTCGATGTGGTGGCGGACGCCGAGGCGCGGGGGATCGAATGAGGGGACAGGCATGAAGAAGATGATTTGGGCCGCGTTGGCGCTGGCCTTGGCGGCTCCCACCGCCGCCCAGGTTCCGAAGATCCAGCTGTGGCGGCTGGACTGCGGCGATTTCGTCATGAAGAAATATGGAGCCTGGTTCTCCGATACTTTCCAGTATCCGGAAGGCTCGAAGCCATTGGTTGGCAGCTGCTACCTGATCCGCCACGGCGACCGGTACATGTTGTGGGATACCGGCCTGTCCGACGGGCTGATCGAAAAGCCATTCGACGACGCCGAACAGAGCATGTCCTTGAAACGCAGCTTGGTGGACCAGCTGAAGCAGGTTGACGTTCGCCCCGACCAGATCGAGATCATCGGCATCAGCCATTTCCACGCTGATCATACCGGACAGGCCAGGCATTTTCCCAATGCCAAGCTCGTCATCGGCAGCGCCGATTGGGACGCGCTGAAGAACAGCCAGCATCCGGGACTCAAAGATCCCAAGGAGCATCTCGCCCATTGGCTCGGCGGAGCCGGCAAATCGGTTCAGGCGCGCGGAGACGTCGATATCTTCCATGACGGACGGGTCGTCATGCTCTCGCTGCCGGGCCATACGCCCGGACATAGCGCCTTGCTCGTCAAGCTCGCGTCGGGGCCGGTGCTGCTATCAGGCGACCAATATCATTTCACCGAGGCGGTGAAGAACCGGGGCGTCCCGTCGTTCAACACCAACCGGGCCGACACGCTGGCATCCCACGACCGGTTCGACCGGATCGCGGCCAACCTTCGCGCCAAGGTCGTTATCCAGCATGAGCCGGCGGACATCGCCAAGCTCCCCGCTTTTCCGGCGGCGGCGGAATGAAGGCGCTCCTCTCCCGCGAGCCGGGCGGTCCGGAAACGCTCCAGTTGGCAGACCTGCCCGACCCCACGCCTGGTCCCGGCGAACTTCTGGTTCGAGTTCATGCCTGCGCCATCAACTATCCCGACGTGCTGATCATCGAGGACAAATATCAGTTCAAGCCGACGCGCCCGTTCGCGCCGGGCGGCGAGGTGGCCGGAGTAGTCGAGGCGGTCGGTGAAGGTGTGAGAGATTGGAAAGTGGGTGATCGGCTGATCGCCTATCATGGCCATGGAGGTCTCGCGGAAAAGGTCGCGGTGCCCGCGGCGCACGCGTTTCCGCTGCCGGATGCCTATGGGTTCGTCGAAGGCTCGACGCTGCTGATCACCTATGCGACGGTGATCCACGCTTTGTGGGACCGGGGCCGACTCAAGGCCGGCGAAACCCTGCTGGTGCTCGGCGCCGCGGGCGGGATCGGGATCGCTGCGATCGAGCTGGGCAAGGCCAGAGGCGCGCGCGTGGTGGCCGCCGTTTCGAGCGAAGACAAGGCGGAGGCCGCTCGAGCCGCCGGGGCCGACGAGGTGCTGATCTACCCGCGCGGACCCTTCGACAAGGACGAACAGAAGGCGCTGGCGCAACAGTTCAAGGATGCCGTCGGGCCAGCCGGCGCCGACGTAATTCTCGATCCGGTCGGCGGCGACTATGCCGAACCGGCGCTGCGCAGCATCGCGTGGGAGGGACGTTATCTGGTGGTTGGCTTCCCCGCCGGCATCCCGAAGCTCCCACTCAACCTGACATTGCTCAAAAGCTGCGACGTCTGCGGCGTCTTCTGGGGAGCCTTCGCAGCACGCGATCCCAAAGCGAACGCCGCCCATGTCGACGAGCTGTTCCGGCTATGGGGCGATGGCAAGATCCGCCCCCATGTCAGCGCCACCTACCCGCTGGAGCGCGGCGGCGAGGCAATCGCCGCGATGGCCGCGCGTAAGGTGATCGGGAAGCTCGTCGTCAGCCTCGACTAGGGACGCCATACCGGTCGCACACCTGGTCGACGGCCTTGCGAACCCAGGCGTCGCTGAGCGGCTGCGAAGCGATGAATTTGCGGAAGTAGATTGGTCCGGCGGTCATTGCAAACAGCTCGTCGCGGTCGACGTCGGCGGGCAATTCGCCGCGTTGGATGGCGGCCTCGAACATGGGTGCCAGCTGGCGCTGGCGGCTCTTCCAGAACCGCTCGCCCTGGCCCGGCGCTACGCCCGATTGAAGCGCGCCGGCGACCTGGATCAGGGCAGGTCCCATCGGACCGTTCAGTACCTTGGCAAGGTTGAGCAGTGTCGCGGCAAGATCGTCGCGGAACGAACCGGAATCGAACCGCGCCGTCTCTCGCTCTGCCAGCTCGATGATCGCGTCCATTATGGCGGGCCAGCGGTCCGGGTTGCGGCGGTAAAGGGTGGAGCGCTCGACGCCCGCGCGGCTCGCCACGTTTTGGAATGTGCAGGCCTCGATCCCCCCTTCGGCCAACAGCTCCAGCATCGCTAGGTTGATCCGGCGGGTGACGTCGGCAGTGCGCCCGCCCGGACGTTTTCGGCGGGTGGCTTCGAGGTGGTCGGCAGCTTCGGCCAAATATTGACTCCCGACAGAGTCTGAATAAACGCAACAATGCGTTGCTTTAGTGTACAAATGCCGTAAATTGAACAAAATGCAAGTCGCTCCGTTATGTAGAGCGACGGGGGATTGAATGTCTTCGAGCGATCAACCGCGCGTGCTGATCATGGGGGCCTGCCGAGGGGTCGGCCGGCAATGCGCCGAAGAATTTGCCGCTCGGGGCGCGCAGCTCATTTTGGCCGACATCGACAGCGAAGCGCTGGCTGACCTTGGCGAGCAGCTCGCTGCGACTACGCGCTATTGCGACGTTGCCTCGGAAGCGAGCGTGACGGTCTTCGCCGCGGACGTCCTTGCGCATTTCCCAGAACTCAACATGGTCATCAATGCTGCCGGCGGCGGCTACGAGCGCACCCTGGGCATGTATCGTGTGTCACGCGCGCTGCTTCCTGCGCTTCGCAAGGCGACGAAGCGGAACATCCTGCTCAATATCCCGCCGTCGGAAGAACATGCCCATGACGAGATTTTCCCTTATGCAAGCTCGCAACACGCTTTTCAGCGGCTGTGCGCCGCACTGGCGGCGGAAGCGCGAGGCAGCGCGGTGCGGGTCCTGGTCGGTCATCCGGACAGCGATCACCTCAGCGAGGTCTTCCCCGACCGCAACGCTGGATTGATCCCCGACGTGTATGATCTCACGCGCCATGCGAACGACGAACAGGGCAGGTTGGTCGCCCACATCGTCGCCCTTCTTTATCCCTCCGAGCTGATCCGCCGCGCCAGCTAGGGTGTCTCCGCCGCGCTGGACGAGGCGCCCAACGGCATCTATTCATCCGGCAATCACAGCAGGATTTGCCCATGACACAGTTTGACGACCGGGAACGCGGCTTCGAGGCGAAGTTTGCCCGGGACGAGGAAATGCAGTTTCGAATCATCGCGCGCCGTAACCGGCTGCTCGGCGAATGGGCCGCTCGGCTGATGAACCTGTCCGAGGTCGAGACCGAGGCCTATGCCAAGGACGTCGTCCGGGCCGACTTCGAGGAAGCCGGCGACGAAGACGTGATCCGCAAGGTGCTGGGCGATCTCACCGCGGCGGGAGTCGATGCCGATGACGCCAAGATCCGCGAGACGCTGGGCCACAAGCTGATCGAGGCGCGGCGCCAGATCATCGAGCAGACCAACCTCTAAGGATATCAATCCCATGCCGATGGCGGCGGAAGATATCGAGGCGCTGATCCGCGCTGCCCTGCCCGACGCGCAGGTCGAAATCCGCGACCTGGCCGGCGACGGCGATCATTATGCGGCGCGGGTCGTGTCGAAGGCATTCGAGGGGTTGAACCGCGTGCGTCAGCACCAACTTGTGTACAAAGCGCTCGGGACCCGCATGGGCGGCGAGCTTCACGCACTGCAACTCGAGACGGCAGTGCCGGACGGAGATGATCGATGAGTGATGCGAAGGAGCGGATCGACGCCCTGGTCAAGGCAAACGATGTGGTGCTGTTCATGAAGGGCACCACCCTGTTCCCGCAGTGCGGATTCTCCAGCCGGGCGGTGGCCATCCTCGACCATCTGAACGTGCCGTTCGAAACGGTCGACGTCCTCCAGGACCAGGAAATCCGCGCCGGCATCAAGGAATATTCCGACTGGCCGACCATTCCCCAGCTCTACGTCAAGGGCGAGTTCGTCGGCGGATCGGACATCATGATGGAGATGTTCGAAAGCGGCGAGTTGCAGCAGCTGGTCGGAACGCCGGCCTGAATAGCTGCGGTCCCCTCCCATACAGGGGCTGAGGGAGGGAACCGCCCCCGAAGGAAACTCTTTCACCAGATCCCGAAACTAAAAGGGGACGGCGAACGCGGGACCAGAAAACCGCTGTTGCCGTCCCCTTTGTGTTGGCGTGGAACCAAGTGGACGTCATCCTATTTGCAACCGCCGTGCCAATTCAGATAAATGGCGTATTTCCGGCATAAATTTCGCACCGGAAAACTTGGCTCATGCCGCCAGCGTAAGATTTTCCGACGCTTTCTCGTCGCATCATCCTTTTCGACGAACGGATGTTTACAGCTGTAATCGGAGTGGTTACACCTGTAATCGAAAGGACGGCAGATGGACGTGCGGATCAGCGATGCCGAGCTCGAGGTGATGGAGACGCTGTGGGCGGCTGGACAACCGCTGACCGCGACCGAAGTCGCCGAGCGAATCGCTTCCGACCGCGATTGGTCGCTGGCGACCGTCAAGACCATGTTGTCGAGGCTGGCCGCCAAGGGCGCGCTCAAGCATCGCGAAGACGGCCGCCGGTTCCTTTATTCGCCAGCAATCCGGCGCGAAGCCTATGTCGGCCATGAATCGCGGCGGTTCGTCGAAAAGCTGTTCGGCGGTCGCCTGTCGCCGCTGGTGGCGCGGCTGGCCGAAGAGGATGCGCTCGATCAGGACGACATTGCCGCCATCGAAGCGCTGTTGAAGGAGCTGAAGTCGTGACGGACTGGCTGCTTGGTACTTTGCTCGCCACTTCCGGACTGATTGTCCTGGTTCTTCTGATCCGTGAACCGGTGCGGCGCCATTTCGGCGCGCGGGTGGCTTATGCCCTGTGGCTGATCCCGGCCGCGCGGCTGCTGATGCCGACGCTGACCGAGACGGTCGAGCGCCCTGCTGCGCTCTCGGTGCCACCGCGGCTGATGATGACGCAGGTGTCCGCCGAGCCGCTGCTGCTGGCCAGTGTCGCACCGCCGGAGCCGTCGCTGATCGACCAGCTCGGCGGGTGGCCGACCATTTTGCTGACGTTGTGGCTCGGCGTTGCGCTCGGCCTGTTCGTGGCGCGGATGAATGCCTTCCGCCGCGAGCGCTCGGCGATCCTGGTCGACGCGGTCGAGCTGGGCAGGATCGGTTCGATCAGGCTGATGCAGTCGCCCGATCTCACGGGTCCGATCGCCTTTGGCATCTTCGATCGCGTGATCGCCGTGCCTGCCGACTTCGATCGGCTTTATGCCCCCCACGAGCGCCGCCTGGCGCTCGAGCATGAGCTTGCCCACCACCGGTCGGGCGACCTCATCGCCAACCTCTTCGCCTTTGTCCTCCTCTGCCTCCAGTGGTTCAATCCGCTCGCCTGGGTGGCCCATGCTGCTTTCCGCTTCGACCAGGAAGCAGCATGCGATGCCCGGGTGCTGGACAAGGTGCATGGCCAGGATCGCGCCGACTACGGCCGCGCGATCGCCAAGGCCGCTTCGGGACGAGCGCTGCTGTTCGCATCGGCGCTCGATCGACGCAACACGCTCCACAGGAGGCTCAAGTCCATGCTTACCAACCCCACTTCCGGCCGGCGTACCGCCGGGCGGCTGATCGTGCTCGCGACCGTCGCGGTCGTCCTGCCGCTGACCGCTACTCGTGCGATCAATTATGTCGACGTGCCCGTGGCATCGGACGAAAGATCTTTTGTCGCACCCGCGGCGGCACCGGCGCAGGTGGCATCGGTTACCCAGCCCGCCGATCCGGCTGCCCCGGCCGCTCCCGCTCAGATTGGCCGCAGGCACTCGGCGCTAAACTTTCGCGATGACGGCACCATCATCATCGATGGCCAGCAAAAATCCTGGCGCGACCTGACGCCGGAAGAGAAGGCCGAAGTGCGCCGCTCGATCGCCGAGGCGAAGGAAGAACTGGCGCGGACCCGGATCGACCGGGAGGAAATCCAGCGCGAAATCCGCGAGGCAATGGCCGACGCGAAGATCGATCAGGAGGAACTGCGCCGCGATCTGGCCGAGGCACGGGTCGAGATCGAGCAGGCAATGCGCCAGGTCGACGCTCATGCCATCCACATCCGCCGCTCGGGGCAAGATCCCGAGACGATCAAGGCGCAGGTCCGGGCCTCGCTGAAAGCGGTCGAGGCAATCGACGTCGAGAAAATCACCCGACAGGCGATGGCCGGCATCGACCATGCCGCGATCGAGGCAAGCGTCGCCGCGGCCGAGGCGTCGATCGCCCAGGCTCAGCACGAGGTGGAGCAATTGGAGCAGCGGCTCGAACGCGACGAATAAAGCTCGAAGCGGCGCAGGGCCTGCCCCTGCGTTTGGGAGGGGCGCCCTCGGCTGGGAGGCAGCCGGGGGCGCCTTTTCATTTCGTCACGAAAACGACATAGGCGCCGGCCATGCCGAATGGCACCAAATCGCCCCAAGGGGGTTGGAGGGCGGATGGCGCTTTATGATCCCCGCGGCGAATCCGGCCGGCTCTATGCCGATATCACCCAAAGCTGGTCCGACGTCGGCGGCGGGGTTCGCACCTATCTCCGCCACAAGCGACGGCATATTCTTGACAACACGCCGCATCGTCATCTGCTGATCATACCCGGAGCTCGTGACGAGGTTGAGGTCACAGATGACGGGCGCGGCATCACGGCCACGATCGCATCGCCCAAGGTGCCCGGCAGCCCGCATTACCGCCTGTTGCTGCGCAACGGCGCGGTACGCCGCCTTCTGGCCGATCATTGTCCCGATCTGATCGAATGCCAGGATGCCTATAATCTGCCGTGGGCCGCCATCGGCCATGCCAGGCGTTATCCCGGCGCTGCGCTGGTTGCCGCCTACTGCACCGATTTCCCCACCGTTTACGTCGACCGGCCTTTCGCCAGCTGGCTTGGTCGCCCGGCAGGCGCCGCGGCATCGCGCATTTGCTACGCCTATTGCGCCCGGCTCTACCGCCGGTTCGACGCCGTCTATGCGATGAGCGAGAATGGCGGGGCGGCGAAGCTGCGTTCGCTTGGCGTTCCGGAAGTCGACGTCGTCCCGCTCGGCGTCGAGCTGGGGCAATTCTCGCCCGCCAAGCGCAATGTCGCGCTGCGCCAAAAGCTCGGTGTGGACGAGGCTCGACCCTTGCTGATCTACGTTGGCCGCCTCGACGTGGAGAAGCGTCCGCAGGTAGTGGTGGACGCGTTCCGCCGCCTTCCCCAGACGCTGGGTGCGACGCTGCTACTGCTGGGCGACGGGCCGCTTCGCGAGCAATTCGCGGGAAGAGAGCATGAGCGCATCTTCGCGCCGGGATATTGCCGCGATCGCGACGACCTTGCTGCCTGGCTGGCCAGCGCCGATCTATATGTCTCCGCCATGGCCGACGAGACTTTCGGAATTTCGATCATCGAGGCGCAGGCATCCGGCCTTCCCATCGTCGGGGTAGCAGCCGGAGCGATGGTCGATCGCGTTCCGGAAGGGCTCGGCCTGGTCGGCGATGTCGACGATGCGGCGCTGATGGCCGGGAATATCATCCGGGTGCTGCAGGGCGACCTGGCCGCGATGAGCGAACGGGCGCGGGCCCATGCGCTGCAATTCAGCTGGGATCAGAGCATGGAGCGGCTGTTCGGTCATGTCTATCGCCGGGCGCAGCTGCGCGCCGCCGAGCGGGTCGCGCGCGCCGCTCGCAAGACCGTGGGAGCGCTGGCGAACGCCTGACATCCGTGGCAGGAGGCTGCCGTGGAAGCGCCATATGCCATACTGGAGCAGCTGGAGCCGGGCATTGCCCGCCTGTTGGCGCACAATCCTTCGCCGTTCACCTATTTCGGAACCCAGACCTATCTCGTCGGCGACGATGAGATCGTGGTGATCGACCCCGGCCCGGACCTTCCCGAGCATGTCGAGGCGATCGTGAAGGCACTGGATGGGCGTGAACTGATCGCGATCGCCTGCACCCACACCCACCGCGACCATTCCCCGGCGAGCAGAGCGCTAAGCCAAGCGACCGGCGCGCCGATTATCGGCTGCGCGCCCCTGGTGCTGGAAAGCATCGGACCGCGCGCCGATGCCAGCTTCGACAAGCAATATGCGCCGGACAAGGTGCTCGGCGATGGGGACGCGATCGAGCTTGATGGCGGGCAAAGGCTGGTCGCGGTGGCGACGCCGGGGCACACCTCCAACCATCTTTGCTTTGCCTATGGCGACGCCCTGTTCACCGGCGATCATGTGATGGGCTGGTCGACCACCGTGGTGGTGCCGCCTGATGGCGACATGGGTGCCTATATGCAGAGCCTGGATCTGCTGCGGCAGCGCGGCGATCGAATCTATTATCCCGCGCATGGTCCGGCGGTAACCAAGCCGGCGCAGCTGATCCGCGGCATGATTGGGCACCGGCTGCAGCGGGAGCGGCAGATTCTGCGCTTGGTCGGCGAGCGGCCGCGCGACATTCCCGACATCGTCGCCAATGCCTATCCCGGACTCGACCAAAGGCTGGTGCCGGCGGCCGGCGGATCGGTGCTGGCGCATCTGCTGGACCTTCAGAAGCGCGGGCTCGTTGAGGCGGGGGAGGGTGAGACATGGACGAAAGCCAAAGCCGCCTGAACAAGCCGCTCGCGCTGGCCGCGGTGGTCGTCGCGCTGGTGCTCGGGTTGATTGTCGGCGGGGCGCTGGACATCGGCAAGCGGCTGTTCGGCGGGCCTGACCCGGAAACGGTCGCGTCATCGGCGCTGCAATCGATGCGGGCGCAGAACCGGCTGGTGCCGTTCGTGGCGCGCTATGTTTCGGTCGTCAGCAGCCGGCAGGAACGGCTTGGCGGGCTGGTCAGCAGCGAACGCACACTGATCCTGCCCGGAGACGTGCGTTACGAGCTCGATCTCGCTCAGTTGGGCCCGGAGGATGTGCAGTGGGATGCATCGAGCAATACCCTGGCCGTCACCCTGCCCGAGATCGAGATCGCTGGCCCCGAAGTCGATCTCGCTGCGGCGCGCGAATATGGCGAGAATGGCGTTCTGGCCGCCGTCACCAACGCCGACCAGGCGCTTGATCGCAACAATCGCGCCCGGGCGGTCGCCGACCTTCGCAAACAAGCAGGGGCGGCGGTGCCGATGCGGCTAGCACGCGAGGCGGGTCGTCAGGCGGTCGAGCGGAGCTTTGCGCTGCCGCTTCAAGCCGCCGGCTTCGACAATGCCAAGGTGGTCGCGCGCGACCCGACCGAGGGTTCGCGCGTGACCGAGCCCCTTGACCGCAGCCGCAGCTATAACGATGTGCTGGATGAGGCGCGCACCCGCTAGAAGACGCGCCGCTGGCCTAGAGGATAAATCGCCATGACCGCCCAGACCCAGAGCCTCAGGGGGCTCGATCTCCTCAGCGAGATCGCGCGCCTGAAGAAAGAGCGCAACGCGGTCATCCTCGCCCATTATTACCAGAAGCCGGAGATCCAGGATCTGGCCGATTTTGTCGGCGACAGCCTCGACCTCAGCCGAAAGGCAGCCGCGACCGATGCAGATGTGATCGCCTTCTGCGGCGTGCGTTTCATGGCGGAGACGGCGAAAATCCTGTCGCCGGAAAAAATCGTCATCCTGCCGGACATGGACGCCGGTTGCTCGTTGGAGGACAGCTGCCCGCCGGATCAGTTCAAGGCGTTCCGCGAGGCGCACCCGGACCATATCGCGCTGACCTACATCAACTGCTCAGCGGCGGTGAAGGCGCTCAGCGACATCATCGTTACTAGCTCGTCGGCGGATGTTATCCTGAAACAGATCCCGAAGGACCAGAAGATCATCTTCGGCCCGGACCGGCACCTCGGCGGCTATCTGGCGAGACGCACCGGACGCGACATGCTGCTGTGGCCCGGCATCTGCATCGTCCACCAGGCATTCAGCGAGACCGAGCTGTTGAAACTCAAGGCCGAGCATCCCGGCGCCCCGGTCGCGGCGCACCCCGAATGTCCGCCGCACATCATCGACCATGCCGACCATGTCGGCTCGACCAAGTCGATCCTCGACTTCGCGATTCATAGCCCAAGCGACACCATCCTGGTCGCGACCGAGCCGCACATCATCCACCAGATGGAGAAGGCGGCGCCGGGCAAGACCTTCATCGGCGTCCCCGGTGGGGACGGGAACTGCAACTGCAACATGTGCCCGTACATGGCGCTCAACACGCTGGAGAAGCTGTACGTCGCGCTGCGTGACCTCGAGCCGCGGATCGAGCTGTCCCCTGAGGTGATGGAGAAAGCGCGCGTGCCGCTCGAACGGATGCTCGACATGGCCGGGCGTACCGTCGGGCAAGGGGACGTGGGCATGCCGAAGATTTCGGGGGACTAAGCCAGCATTGACCCGCTCGAAGCGCGCCTTACCAAGGAGGCGCATTCGGGGAAGGACGTTCTTTTGCGTAAACTCATTCTCACCGCCGCCGCCACCGTTCTCGCCACCGCCGGCTTTGCCCAGGCAGACGACCCATATCTCTGGCTGGAGGAAGTCGAGGGCGATCGCGCGATCGCGCAGGTCAAGCAGTGGAATGCCGATGCCGAGGCGTCGCTGCGGTCCGTACCCGGCTTCGAGGATCGGCAGGCCCGCGGCCTGAAGCTCCTCAACGATCCCAACCAGATCGCGACTCCCGACGCCGTGCTGGGGGACTTGGTTCTGAACCATTGGGTCGACGCCAATCACAAGCGCGGGCTGTGGCGGGCATCGCCGCTCGCCGCCTATCTCGCCGGCACGCCGCAATGGCGGACGCTGATCGACGTCGACGCGCTGGGCAAAGCCGAGGGCAAGAGCTGGGTGTGGCACGGCGCGAGCTGCCTGCCGCCCGAATATCAGCGCTGCCTGGTATCGCTGAGCCCCGGCGGCAGCGACGCCGATGTGGTGCGCGAGTTCGACCTGCCGTCGGGCAAGTTCGTCGAGGGCGGGTTCTCGGTGCCGGAGAGCAAGAACACCGCCACCTGGGTTGACCGCGACACGCTGCTGGTGGCGATGGCCGAAGGCGAGGGGACGGTGACCCGCTCCGGCTATCCGCGGATCGTCAAGGAGTGGAAGCGCGGCACGCCATGGAGCGCGGCAACTGTCGTGACCGAGGGCACCGAAGCCGATATCGGCATCAGCCCGTTCGCAGTGATGGACGGCGACGTCCGCCGCGTTGCGATCAGCCGCAATGTGGGCTTCTATGAATCCCGCGTATCGATGCGCGCGCCGGACGGGCGCTGGGTGCAGCTGCCGATCCCCGAGACGGCCGAATTCAATGTGGTGGTTTCGGGTCAGGCGATCGCTACCCTGGTGGAACCCCTGGGCCAGTTCCAGCCAGGCTCCGTGGTGGCGTTCGATATCCAGCAGATGCTGGCCGGGCAGAAGCCGGCGCCGATGCTGGTGATGGCGCCGAGCAAAAGCCAGGCGATCGAGGAGGTCCAGGCCAGCGACAATGTGCTGTGGGTCAAGGCGCTGGACGATGTGTCGGGGAAATTGTTCGCGCTGCGCCGCGGGGCCGATGGCAGCTGGTCGAGCAAGGCGATGCCGCTGCCCGGCAACAGCACCATTCACATTGCGGCCACCGCGGACAAGCAAGACATCGCCTTCGCCACCGTTGAGGGCATGCTGACGCCGACCGCGCTGATGTCGGTCGATGCGGCCGGCAAGATCGGCACCGTCCAGGCGCTGCCGGCCCAGTTCGACGCGTCGAAGTTCACCGTCGACCAGCGCTTCGCCACCTCGAAGGACGGCACCCGTGTGCCCTACTTCCTGGTGCGCAAAAAAGGAGTGACCAAGCCGACCGGCGCGCTGATCCATGCCTATGGCGGCTTCAGGAGCGCGCAGACTCCGACCTATCTCACAGCGCAGCCTTATCGCTCCGGGCCGCTCGGCCTGTTCTGGGTCGAGGATGGCGGGGCATTCGTGCTGGCCAATATTCGCGGCGGCGGCGAATATGGACCTGGCTGGTGGCGCGACGCGCTGCGCGAAAAACGCCAGAACAGTTTCGACGATCTGGAAGCGGTGGCTCGCGACCTAATCCAGACGGGTGTCGCCCGGAAGGATGGCGTTGCGATCTCCGGCCGATCGAATGGCGGAGTGCTAGTCGGCGCGGCAATGACCCAGCACCCCGACCTTTATTCGGCGGTGATCGCCGGCTCGCCGCTGTTCGACATGAAGCGCTATTCGCACCTGTCGGCCGGCGCGTCGTGGATCGACGAATATGGCGACCCGGACAAGCCCGCGGACTGGGCCTTTCTCGGCAAATATTCGCCCTATCAGGCGGTTCGGTCGGGCGTGCGCTATCCGCCGATGTTCGTCTATCTCTCAACGAAGGACGATCGCGTTCACCCGGGCCATGCCCGCAAGATGGCGGCGAAGCTGACTGGATTGGGCAGTAAGGTTTATTACCATGAGTATCTGGAGGGCGGGCATTCGGTCGATGCGGACCGCACCGAGGACGCGCTTCGCGCCGCGTTGGAATGGGCCTTTCTGACCAAGGAAATCGGCTCGGCGGGCCGCTAGCTCGTTGGACCGCCGGAACGCCCTGGCGCGTGTGGTGGTTTAGCCGCCCATGCAGCCGGAGCATGATTGATTGACCCAAGCCGCCGAAGCCCCGCCCAAGCGGCTGCAGCTGCGCAAGATCATCGGCCCCGGCCTGATCACCGGCGCCTCCGACGACGATCCCAGTGGCATCGCCACCTACAGCCAGGCCGGTGCCCGCTTCGGCTTCGGCGTGTGCTGGGCGTTGATCGTCACTTATCCGCTGATGTCCGCCGTGCAGATGATCAGCGCGCGGATCGGTCGCACCACCGGCCACGGCATCGCCGGCAATATCGCGCGCTGCTACCCGCGCTGGCTGCTGGTCTCGATCGTCACGCTGCTGGTGGTCGCTAACACTATAAACATCGGCGCCGATCTCGGTGCGATGGCCGATGCCACCGCGCTGGTGTTTGGCGGGCCGGTCCACGCCTATCTGCTCGCCTTCGCTGCCTTCTGCGCGCTGACCGAGGTGTTCGCCAGCTACAAGCGCTACGTTCGCTTGCTCAAATGGCTGACGCTGGCGCTGTTCGCCTATGTCGCCACGCTGTTCATGGTGCGCGTGCCGTGGGGCGAGGCGCTCAAGGCAATGGTCGTGCCCCCAATCTCGCTGACCCCGGAATATGTGACGATGATCGTCGCCGTTCTCGGCACCACCATCAGCCCCTACCTCTTCTTTTGGCAAGCCTCGGAAGAGGCCGAAGAAGTGACGGAAGATCCCGACCACCAACCGCTCAAGTGCGAGCCCGAGGACGGTCCGCCTCAACTTCAGCGAATTGAGCTGGACACGCTAATTGGCATGGCGTTTTCGAACCTCGTGGCGCTGGCGATCATGCTGACTGCGGCGGCGACGCTGCACGCCGCCAACATCACCGACATCGAGACGTCCGCACAGGCGGCTGAGGCGCTGCGGCCGATCGCCGGCGAATACGCCACCATCATCTTCGCGCTAGGGATCATCGGAACTGGCCTGCTGGCCGTTCCGGTCTTGGCCGGCTCGGCGGCTTACGCCCTGGGCGAGGCGGTGGGAAAACCAGTCGGCCTGGCCCGCAAGCCGCGAAGGGCGAAGACCTTTTACGCCACGATTGTCGCGGCGACCTTGCTCGGCGCCTTCATGAACCTGACGCCAATCGATCCGATTGAGGCGCTTTACTGGGCCGCGGTAGTCAATGGGGTGGTGGCCGTGCCCGTCATGGTGATGATGATGTTCATGGCCGCTCGGCCGAAGATCATGGGCGATTTCACCATCAAGGGGCCGTTGCAATGGCTTGGCTGGCTCGCGACCCTGCTGATGTCGACAGCCGTCGCGGCGATGGCCTTCCTGTCGCTCTAGGGACGCCGTGCGTCGATATCGATCGTACGGGTGTGCGGGTGGTGCTTGTCGAGGTGACGTTTGATGATCCGCAGGTTGCGCGTGTTCGACTGGAAGAACAGGTCGGGAATGGCCCCGACCCAGGGAATCGCCCCCAGCAGCATGTCGAACCCGATATTTCCGGCCATGCGGGTGAATTGCCACTTGGACATCCCGAGGTTGCGCGCTTCCCAGGCGATATAGCTGCCGAGGACCGCCGCGCTGATCGTCCCAAGGCCCGGTACCACGTCCAGGATAACGTCGAGACCGACCGGTTTGTTGATGCCCGGAATGACGAACATCCGCTCGAGGATTTTCTCCATCGCCTCGATTCTCTGACGGACCGACGCCGGATCGGAACCGAGCCCGGGCATTTCCCGGCGCATCTTCGGCGTTGGTTGATCGATCGCGTCGGTCAAGGCGTTCCTCCAAGGCGCGGGTCGCGCAAACCGACCAACGTGTGGCGGGCAAAGGGGTTCTCTGCAAATCCCGGCACCTGGCCGGAAACCAGCGACCAGCGGATGGGCGCGGCAATCGGAATGAACACCTGGGCTTCGTCGAGCAGGCTGGCCGCTTCCAACAGGAATTGCGATCGCTCGCTCGAATTGAGCGTCTCGCGCGCCTGATCCATCAGCTCGTCCGCCTGCTCGACACAGATGGCTACGAGATTGCAGCGGAAGCGGCGGAGGAACCAGGCGGGGGTCGACGAGGGTGCGACTTCGTCGATCCAAGCCAAGTCGGCGGAGCGGGCGCTGGCCGTTCGCTCCAGCGTGATGCCGAGCGGACCCCAATCGTAGCGCAGTCGATCGAACAGATAGTCACCGCCCGGCCCTTGCGGCAGGAACAGGCGGAGCGTCGGGCGATCCGTGCCGCCGAACAACCGGCGCGCCTCGTTCACCAAGGCCGCGCGGCGCTCCTGCGCCGGCTGCCCGAGCCAGTCCGGCTGTCGGGGATTTCCAATGCCCTCCAGGCCGCCCTGCAACAGGGTAGCGCGCGGTTGGAGCCCGCCGACGAGAAGGCCGTCGATCAGCGCCTGTCGATCGATCGCGCGGCTAAGCAGGCGGCGCACGTCGCGCTCCTCGAGCGCCTCGCTTCGCCCGGTTGGGACCAGTCCGAACAGTCCCGCCACCGGATCGAAGCGGCGGGATCCGCGCGGAACCTTGGCGCGCCAGGCATAAGGCAGGTCGCCGACCGTACCGCCTAGCACAAGATCGACGTCGCCTTTGGCAAAGGCCGCGACCAGCCGCCTCGCATCGCCGCCCGTGATCCGAACCTTTTCAATCGGGTCCTCGGCATCAGGCACGCGCACCCGATGGACGATGAACAACCCGCTGCCCTGCATTTCGGCGGCGGGGATGGCCGCAGCCTCCTCGACCGTCGGCGCTCGAAACGGCCCGTTGCCGACGCCGGCCCGAACCAGTCCAAATTCCGGCTGAGCCAGCAACTGCAGCAGGTTCGGCCTGGGCGCATTCAGGCGGATTTCGATGACTCGGTCGGTCATGGCCACCACTTCATCGACCGCGCCCAGCGTGTCCTTCAGCGGATTGGTGCTGGCGGGGCGCAGCTGTCGACTGATGATCCGAGCGATGTCGTCGGCCCGGATCTTGCGCCCGTCCGGCCATTCCCCCGTCTGGAGCCGAAAGATATAACTCAATCCGTCGTCGCTGACGTTCCATCGTTCGGCGAGGCCGGGCACGACCTGGCCGCGTTCGTCGAACCGGACCAAGCCCTGCGCCATGTTGGAGCGAATCACCGCTTCACTCTCGCTAAGCGGCGCCGTCACCGTCTCGATCAACTTGGGCTCAGGCCCGATCACGGCCACTTGGCTAACGTCGCTTCGTTCACTCCCGCAGCCTGCAAGCGAGGCGGCCGCGAGAAGCGCGACGATCGACCAGCAGCGGGGAGGGGACACGGCCATCGCCGACCGGGTTTAGCCTTAAACAGTGGTTCATCAACCACTGGATATTCGACGCCGACTGTATTACCAGTGTAAGGCAGTACGGCTTCGGCGGATTTTTCGCCGAAAGGGGAGAGATGGCGGAATATCACGGTTCGGCCCAAGGAGTCTGGCAGCGCGGCGGAACCGACGTCGAAATCCTGCCTGACCCGTTCGCGCCCAGCACGCCGCCGCCGGTCCCGCCACCCGCCGAGGAGCCAAGGCGATCCAAGCGGCGCTGGCTGCGCTGGGGCTTCAATGTTTTTGCTGCCCTGCTGCTCGTCACCCTCATCTGGCTGATCGTGACGGCACCGCTATCGCGCGCGCTGGAGCCGCTCGAGGATCCGGCGATGCTGCTGGTGTCGGCCGAAGGCCGGCCGATCGCGCGCCGCGGCGCGATCAAGGACGAGCCGGTCGACGTCGCCGGGCTCGACCCGATGACGCCGGCCGCCTTCATCGCCATTGAGGATCGGCGCTTCAGGAGTCATTGGGGGATCGACCCGCGTGCCATCGGGCGGGCGATGGTCGCCAACATGAAAGCCGGAGGAGTCCGGCAGGGCGGGAGCACGCTGACCCAGCAGCTGGCCAAGACCAGCTTCCTGTCTGCGGACCGCTCACTGAAGCGCAAGGCCCAGGAGGTGATCATCGCCTTCTGGCTGGAGGGTTGGCTGACCAAGGACGAGATCCTGTCGCGTTATTTGTCGTCGGTCTATTTCGGCGACGGCGTCTATGGGCTGCGTGCGGCATCGCGCCATTATTTCGATCGGGAGCCGGAACGGCTGACGCTCGCGCAGTCGGCGATGCTGGCGGGCATGGTGCAGGCGCCGTCACGGCTCGCGCCGACCAGGAACCTCGCCGCTGCCCAGAAGCGCAGCCGGCTGGTGCTGCAGGAAATGGCCGACAATGACTATATCACCCAGGCGCGGGCGCAGGCGACGAAATCGGCCCGACCCGTAGGCGGAAGGGGCAGCGTGCCGACCGGCACCTATTTCGCCGACTGGGTCGCGCCGCAGGCAGCGCAGGCGTTCGATGCCGACTATGGCGAGGTGCGGGTGCCGACGACGCTCGATGCCGACCTTCAGCGCCTTGCTGTCCGTGCCGTGGCCAATGCGCGGATCGGCGACGCGCAGGCCGCGCTGGTGGCGATGCGGCCAGATGGGCGAGTGGTGGCGATGGTCGGCGGGCGGAGCTATGGCAAAAGCCCGTTCAACCGCGCAACCCAGGCCAGACGCCAGCCGGGAAGTGCATTCAAACTGTTCGTCTACCTCGCGGCGCTCCGCGCGGGTTACACGCCGGACAGCATCGTCGAAGACAAGCCGATCACCGTCGATGGCTGGTCGCCGGGTAACAATGACGGAGTCTATCGCGGTTCGATCACGCTGCGCGAGGCGTTTGCCCGGTCGAGTAACGCCGCGACGGTGCGGCTGGCGGAACGTGTGGGGCGTCAGAATGTGATCCGCGCGGCACGTGAACTCGGCATCGATTCGCCACTGACCGACCGGCCGAGCCTGGCGCTCGGAACTTCCGGCGTCAGCCTGCTCGAGCTGACATCCGCTTATGCCGCGATCGCCGGAGGCCGTTATCCCGTCGAACCGCGCGGCTTGCCGCTCGACGAAGAGGAGGCGGGGCTATCCAGCTTCTTTGCCCGCGGTGGACGGCTCGATGACCGGCGCGACCGGGCGCCAATGCTGGAGCTGCTGTGGGCGGCCGCGAACGAAGGAACCGGGCGCCGGGCCGCTATTTCCACCCCGACGTTCGGCAAGACCGGCACGACCCAGGAGAATCGCGACGCCCTGTTCATCGGGTTCGCGGGCAACCTGGTGGTCGGCGTATGGGTCGGGCATGACAACAATCGATCGCTGGGCAAGATCACCGGCGGTACCGCGCCGGCCGAAATCTGGCGCCGATTCATGGGTCCGGCGATCGCTGTCGATGGACGGCGCGGTCCGCCCTTGCCGGCCGGCTTCAGATTGCCTGAGCGCCGACAGGCGCCTGCCGAGCGCAAGAGCCCGTTGCCCGACGAGTGGAGCGAAGGCGGGGAGACGATCCGTTCGATATTGGATATGGTCGAGCGGCTGATCGATGAAAATTGACCTATCGCAAGAAAAATCAAGGTTAATGCCCGGAAACCAGCGGCTTTAAGCCTTTCTCAACCCTCAGGTCGTAATTCTCTCTGCAACCGACGCGCTTTTGTAGCGGAGGTGAGGGGTAAGTGGATCCCTTTTGTGGAGCCTGAAGGAGACCAGAGATGGCCAAGTTTCTTAAGCTGATTAAGTCGAAGAAGGGTGCGACCGCCATTGAGTATGGCCTGATCGCCGCTCTGATTGCCGTTGCTGCCATTGCCGCCATGGGTTCGGTCGGCAACGAACTCGAGACGACGTTCAACCGCGTTTCGACCGAGCTGGCTGCGGCCAACTAAGGCGTAAGCCTGAAACAAGGAAGCGGCGGCGTCGAGAGGCGCCGCCGCTTTCGTTTGTGCCAATGTCCGGTTCGGTCTAGTGGTCTCCCATGACCGCGTTCCAGACCCTGGTACTGGCATTCGCGCTAATGACGCTGCCGTGCGCCGCCGTTGCGGCCGATTCGAGATCAATTTCGAACGAGCGTCGGCTTGCTCCCGAAGAAATCGAGAAAATCCTGAGCGAAGCTGCGGGCAAGCGGGAGGGCGCCGGTACAAGGACCCTACCGGCTGAGCAAGCGCCGGATTCGCTTGACACGCACGTTAGCGGAGAAGTCGGCCTTTCGATCGGGAGTGGTGGCTATCGCGCAGCTCACGGCACCGCGGTGATCGGCCTGCCCCGAGGCGGCATGGGGGTCATCTCGCTGGGCACCCGGCGCCTTCACGGCGGTACTCATTGGTACCCAGACCGGTAACGAGATCGCAATGTCGAGGACCGAGATTCTGGCTGCTCCCGCCGATGCGCGCCGCCATCGGCCGACAGGCAGGGGATAGCGAGTCGGACTGATGCTGCATGCGCCGCCCACCGCGCTCCGGACCCAGCGCCGCTTCATTGCCCGGCAGCGGTTCAACCTGCTTGGGGCGCTGGTCGCGACGGCAGTGCTGCCTTTCGTCCTTCGGGCGATCATCCTGCCGCAGGACACTTTTTACGCCGCCTCGGTCAACGCCTTCATCTGCAACAGCTTAGCGGTGCTGATCGCCTTCTGGGTGCGCCTGTCGATCGAAACCTATCCCGGCATCCGCGCGACGCACGTCATCCTGCCGTCAATCGTGCTGGCCCATGCGACCATCGTCACCATCCTGCTGCTGACGCGACTTCCCTACGATCGCCTGGCTCTGGTCGCCGGCTTCATGGCCCACATTGTCTGGGCTTACGGCCTCTATATGGCGGTTCATCGCCTGATTCGGCACCGTATCGCCATCGTCCCGTTCGGCGATGTCGATCGTCTGAAATCGGTCGACAGCGTCGACTGGCATTTGATGCGCGAACCGACGCTCGACGACGCTGCGCTTTGCGATGGTATCGTTGCCGATTTCGCCGCTCCGGACATGCCGCCTGAGTGGGAGGCGCTGATGGCCGACGCGGCGGTGCATGGGCGGATGGTCTATCAGGTCAAGCAGCTGCAGGAATCGCTGACCGGCCGGGTGGCCATCGACCATTTGTCGGAAAACAGCTTCGGCAGCCTGGTCCCGGCGCGGGCCTATTTCCACCTCAAGTCCGCGGCGGATTTCGTACTCGCTGTGGCCATCCTTCCGCTGGCACTGCCGGTGATGGCGGGTATCGCGCTGGCGATCAAACTGGACAGCCCCGGCCCCGTCCTGTTTCGGCAACGGCGTGTCGGCCGGGCCGGCGAGCCGTTCCGCATGCTCAAGTTCCGGACGATGGTCCACAGCGGACCTAGTGAAGGCGCAGTTGAGGAAGCCATAACCACCGACGGAGACCCGAGGATCACCCACGTCGGCGCACGCCTCAGGGCGTCGCGGCTCGATGAGCTGCCGCAAATCTTCAACATCCTCATGGGCCAGATGAGCTGGATCGGCCCGCGGCCGGAGGCCGAATCCCTATCGAGCTGGTACACCGGGGAAATCCCTTTTTACCGCTATCGCCATGTGGTCCGGCCTGGGATCAGCGGCTGGGCGCAGGTCAATCAGGGGCATGTTGCGTCCGTCGACGAGGTCAACGCCAAGCTTCAGTACGACTTTTACTACGTCAAATATTTCTCGGCCTGGCTCGATATCCTCATCACCTTCCGCACCATCCGGACGATGATTACCGGCTTCGGTTCGCGCTGAGGGCTACTACCACTTCTTCCCAGCTGCGCGGGCGTCGCGGTCGGCTGGGGCTTCGGGAACTTCGGGGCGATTGAACTTGCTGCCGGCGACATGGCCCGCCACCGCCCGGCCAAAATACCAGCCCTGGGCGTCTGAACAGCCGAGCGCGGCCAACTGCTCGCGAATGTCGCCGGTCTCGACACCCTCGGCGGTGATCGGGACGCCGAGCGATTTGCCGAGCGCGGTAATGGTTTCGACGATCGCGGCGCCATGCTCCTCGCTGCCGAGGGCGGCGATGAAGCTCTTGTCGATCTTGATCCGGTCGAACGGCAGCGAGTGAAGCTGGCTCAGCGAGGCGTAGCCAGTGCCGAAATCGTCGAGCGCGATGGTGATGCCATTGTTGCGCAGACTCTGAACGATGGTCAGCGCCTGCTCGCGATCCTCCATCAGCGTGCTCTCGGTGATTTCAACCTCGAGCCGGCGGGCGGGAAAGCCACTCTCGGTCAGAAGCTTGACGATCCGCTCTGCCAGATGCGGGTCGCGGAACTGGACAGGGGAAATATTGACCGCCAGCTTCAAATCGGCGGGCCAATCCTTTGCCTCGTGCAGCGCCTTTTCCATAACCCGCATCGACAGCGCGCCGATCTGGCCGGACTGCTCGGCGATCGCGATGAACTCGGCCGGTTCGACGATGCCGCGGCTGGGCGAACGCCACCGGGCCAGCACCTCGAACCCGTTGAGCTCGCCGGTGTCGAGGCTGATTAGGGGCTGGAAATAGGGCACGAACTCGTCCGCATCGATCCCGCGGCGGATTTCTTCCTCCAACGCGACGCGGCTGTACAGCTGCCGCTCCATTTCTCCGTCAAACCAGGCAAGGCCGTTCCGGCCCGACCGTTTAACCGAATACATGGCGACATCGGCGCGCCGCAGCATGTCGAGCGGGGCAAGCGAGCGGCTGAAGGGCGTGATTCCGGCGGACGCCGAAATCTGCGCGGTGACCGAGCCCAAGCCGATCGGCGCGGCAAGGGAAGCGATCAGCCGACCGACCGATTCTTCCGCCGCCTGGAGATCGGGCAGCACCGCGGCGAACTCATCCCCGCCGAGCCGTGCAATGAACGCACCGCCTGGAAGGTCGCGGACCAGTATATCGGCAACCGCCTTGAGCAGCTCGTCCCCGACCGAGTGGCCGTAGAGGTCGTTGACCTTCTTGAAATGGTCGAGGTCGATGAGGACCAGCGCCCCTGCCGCGGTGCGAGCCCCCGCCCGCTGCTCGAGCTCGCTCAGCAGAGAACGCCGATTGGCGAGGCCGGTGACATGATCGGTAAAGGCGTTGTGGAGCGCATCCTGCTCCGCCTCTCGGAGCGCGGACAACGTTTGGTCGAGGTCGTTGGAGCGGCGCCAGCCGAACAGGATGATGGCGATGTTGAGCAGGAAAGCGGCGGTCAGCGCAGGCTGCCCGGCCTTCGTCACGCCCATCGCGCCGGGCAGCACATTGGCGCCCAGCATCACGAACAGGATCAGCGAGGCCAGTGTGGCGCAGGTCGTTACCAGATGGCTTCTTGCCACCCGACTGCTGCCCGCGCCGCGGTTGATGACGCCTTTACCCATCGTACCCCCAATCGATGCGTCATAGCCGACGAGGGTAAAGGCGATGTAAACGACGTCCTGCCGGGGATCAGTTGGTCTCGGTCAAGCCTCCAGCGCTCAGGTCGATGAACTCGACGCGTCCATTGGGGGACCGCCCGGCCATGTTGCTGTCGCTCTTTTCCTCATATCCGGAGGTGTAAGTATAGCGCTCGAGCCGTGCGGTACCGGGAGAACCTTCCTTCGCCGGCGTATAACGCCTGCCACCGATCGATTTGAGCAGCGGTTTGGCCCAGAAAGTGTCGCCCTTGCTGCGCGCTATACGAAGGTCAGACACGGTGCCGTCAGGCGAAATTCGGAAGGCGACGTCGACCCACATATCGTCATAATTTCGAGAAATTCGGTGGGTGGTCGAAAATTGGCCAAGAGGGAGGCTGGAGGTGGCGGTCCTTCCGCCATTGGCGCCTCCCGGGTTGCCGAGACCCCCGCTTCCGGGGGCGGAGTTCATGGCAATTCCAAACTCCCGGTCGTTGGTTCGCTGCTGTTCGGACATTTCGTAGGCGGGCGAATAGATGAGGATCGGCCGCTTGAAATTGTAGCTGGCCAGAGAGCGCTGGATCGCTTCGGCCTCGGCAACATCGTTCCGCTCATAGGCAAGGCGAGCCAGCGCCAATTTGGCCTGGAGCGAGGCCGCCCGGGTTGCAGGATCGTCCGACTCCGCGATCTTCCGGACTTCGGCCTGGCGCATGTAGGGTGGCAGGTGGTTGAGCACCGAGCGCAACTCGGCCAGTGCCGCGATGTCCGGCCGCCCGGCGGCGCGCGCATCCTTGGCGAGATCCTCGTAATAGAGGCGCGCCCGGCTGTGGCCGCGGGTGCGGAACATCATCTCAGCGATTTCCATCCGCGCCGTGAAATGTCGTTCGTCGGCGTTCGGCAAACCTTCCTTCAGGGTGCGAAAGATGCCCCAGGTCGAGCTGTAGTAATCTCTGTCGAAACCAAGATGGGCGGCGACCCGCCCGTTGGCGCGGTACAACTCCGACAGGGGCACCGGATACTGCCGGGCGACATGCTTGTTCCGGCCAAGCGACTTGAGCAGTGTCTTGCGGGCATCGCGATACTTGCCGGCGAGGATCTGGGTCTCGGCCAACACCAGTGTCGCATCGATGTCCTCGTTGGGCGGGCACCGGCGGGCGAGGCAGGATTTCAGCGCGGTTTCCGCATTGGCGATGCGCTGACCG